>JBBQTZ010000013.1:0-38840 GCA_038234405.1 Chitinophagales bacterium | reverse complement strand
CTCCTGATTTCGGTCGTTGAGGACACCGACCGAGGCCCAGCCGTGGTAGGTGTCCTCAACAACCACTTGTTGCTGCTACAATTTGGGATGCACCCAGTTGGAAGCTTTAAAAAAAGATTTTCAACTCCAAATATATAAATTCAATATAGCAAAAGCGAAAACTTACCTGTAAAATATTTATTGCAGGTATAAAAAAAGCAGAAGTATTAAGAAAAAAAAAGCCTGAAAAGCAGTACTACACTACATTTCAGGCTTTTTACCTGTGGTGCGAGCCGGGGTTGAACCGGCGACACATGGATTTTCAGTCCATTGCTCTACCAACTGAGCTATCACACCATCATTCAATTTAAATTGAACATTTCCCTTTCGGGGCAGCAAAAATAGGGAGTTTTGTTTTAAAAATCACCAAACAAAAGAATCATTTTATTTATTGTACCAAAAAAAACAAGCGTAAACCTGTCTATTTAAAAAAATGGTAATGCTATTAAAGCTTACTTTAAAGATGCAATGTCTATTACAAAACGATACCGCACATCTGCCTTTAGCATTCTTGTATAAGCTTCATTAATATAAGAGGCGTTAATCACTTCTACCTCAGATACAATGTTATGTTCTGCACAGTAATCCAGCATTTCCTGTGTTTCTTTTATTCCGCCAATTAAAGAGCCCGCTAGCGATCGCCTTTTCATTATAAGACTAAAAGCATGTACTGGCGTTGCCTCCGGAGGCACACCTACTACTACCATTGTGCCATTTACGGTTAACAAATTAAGGTAGGCGTTGTAATCATGCGGGGCAGATACAGTGTTTAATATAAAATCAAAAGTTCCGGCAAGGGTTTTCATTGTTGCTTCATTTTTGGTAACTGCAAAATGATGAGCACCCAAATTAAGCGCATCTTTTTCTTTAGATGCAGAAGTGCTAAGCACTGTTACTTCTGCACCAAATGATACTGCAAACTTTACACCCATGTGGCCAAGCCCACCAAGACCAACTATAGCTACCTTATGCCCTTTGCCAATATTCCAGTGGCGAAGTGGTGAGTAGGTGGTAATACCGGCGCAAAGCAATGGCGCCACCCCTTCAATAGCAAGGCTTTCAGCTACATGCAACGTGTATTTTTCATCTGTAACTATTTGCGTACTGTATCCTCCATAGGTTGGGTTACCTTCTTTATCTCTGGCATTGTAGGTGCCTACCATTCCTTTATCGCAAAATTGCTCTTCTTTGGCAAGGCAACTTGGGCAGGTACGGCAACTATCTACAAAACAGCCTACTCCGGCAAGTTCACCCACCGTAAAACTGGTAACGCTTGCTCCTACTTTTACAATGCGGCCAACAATTTCGTGCCCTGGTACCATAGGAAAAATAGAACCTCCCCATTCGTTGCGAACCTGATGAATATCTGAGTGACAAACACCGCAATACAAAATATCAATTTGTACATCGTGGGGGCCTACTTCCTTCCTATCAATAATAAATGGAGTTAATTGGCTCGTTTCATTTTGAGCAGCATAAGCATTTACTTGTAGCATGTTTATTATTTAAAAATGATGAATTATTTTATTATTTTTCGGGCCACGTCCTATTGAATAAAATAGATACTGCTTGCTTGTAGCAAACAGCAAACAGGCAATGAAAGTTTTTAAAGAAAGGCTTATATCAAAAAAAAGATTAGAATGATTGTAAATGTTATCATTTTATTTAATTGCCATATACACTTATAAACTTTATTCTCATAATTTTTAACTGCTCCCAGGTAAAATTACTGTCTGCTAATTCTTCCTGTGCTATTTGCAAGCTGCTTGTTTCGCAGGCTTTAAAATAGTCAATAATTTCTTCCTGTTCATATTCATCTACCATTTCATCAATAGCATAGTCAAGGTTAAGTTTGGTACCGCTCGCTACAATGGTTTCCATATCTTCCAGCAATTCATTTATTTTTAAATCTTTAGTTTTTGCAATGGTTTCAAGAGGTATTTTTTTATCTACGTTCTGAATAATAAAAATTTTATTATTGTTGCGGTTTACCACTCCTTTCATAACAAAATCATCTGGTCTTTCAATGTTGTTCTCTTCTACATAAGCAGCAATTATTTCAACAAATTTTTTACCATAACGTAAGGCTTTCCCTTTACTTACACCCTGGCATTTTTCCAATTCTTCTACAGTAGTTGGGTACATTGTAGCCATATCTTCCAGGCTTGTTTCTAAAAAAATCACAAACGGAGGAAGCTTTTTTTCTTTGGCTACATTTTTTCTTAATTCTTTAAGCGTTGCCAATAGTTTTTCATCTGTGGTACTGCCAGAAGCAGCCACAGGTGCGGCTTCTTCGTCATCTGCATTGGCATCTTCAAACAAATTATTGAGCACCACCTTAAATGAAACCGGCTTCTTTAAAAAAGCTTCTCCTTTTTTGGTAAGCTTTAATACGCCGTATTCTTCAATATCTTTTTTTATAAATCCTTCTAATATTATCTGCCTCAACAGGGAGTTCCAAAAATGTTCGTCATGCTGTTTTCCTATTCCAAAAAAATCACGTTCATCATGCCGGAACATTTTAACCTGCGGATTTGGTTTACCCCGTAGTATATGCATAATATATTCCATTGTAAACTGTTCATCGAGCCCCTTTATAACCTGCAAGGCATTTTGTGCTTCTTTTTTTGCTTCAATCTGTTCTTTTGCATTGTTGCAATTATCGCACATGTTAGTGCATTGGCTGGTATCATATTCTTCACCAAAATAATTGAGTAAAATTTTTCTGCGGCATACTGCACTTTCTGCATAAGATACTGTTTCGTTAATAAGCTGAGCACCTACCTCTCTTTCGCTTAACGGCTTATCTCTCATCAAGTGTTCCAGCTTGTTCACATCTTTATGCGAATAATATAAAAGGCATTTACCTTCCAGCCCATCCCTGCCAGCCCGGCCAGTTTCCTGATAATAATTTTCAATTGATTTTGGAATATTAAAATGTATTACAAAACGTACATCTGGTTTATCTATACCCATTCCAAAAGCGATGGTAGCTACAATTACCTGTGCATCTTCATTCAAAAAAAGATCTTGCCTTTCTGCTCTTATTTTACTATCCAGGCCAGCATGGTAAGCAACTGCTTTAATACCATTGGCCATCAGCATATCAGCAAGTTCCTCAGTTGTTTTTCTATTGAGGGTGTAAATAATGCCGCTTTTACCCTTATTTTGAGATACAAATCTTACAATGCTTTTTACAGTTTGATCTTTTTGAATTTTGGGCAGAATTTCATAATACAGATTGGCCCTGTTAAAAGATGAAATGAATATTTTAGGCTCACGCAAACCCAGATTCCGCAATATATCACTTTGCACTTTGGGCGTAGCTGTAGCAGTTAATGCAATCATAGGAGCATCTTTATTTATAAGCTCCATCATTTCTCTCAGGCGGCGATATTCGGGCCTAAAATCGTGCCCCCATTCAGATATACAATGGGCTTCATCAACTGCAAAAAAAGATATATGTAAATCCTTAAAAAATTCTATATTTTCTGCTTTGGTAAGGGTTTCCGGTGCCACATACAGCATTTTAGTTTTGCCGCTTGTAAGGTCATCTTTTACCACTTTTTGTTGTCCTTTATTAAGTGTGCTGTTTAAAAAATGGGCTACATCATCTTTGCTGCTGTAACTCCTAACAAGGTCCACCTGGTTTTTCATCAATGCAATTAATGGAGATACTATAATGGCACATCCTTCACTCATAATAGCCGGCAATTGGTAGCACAAACTTTTGCCACCGCCTGTAGGCATTATTACAAATGTATCGTTGCCTGATAATAAATTTTGTATGATTGCTTCCTGTGGTTCTTTAAATCCATCAAAACCAAAATACTCCTGCAATTGAGCTGTAAGATTTAAATCTTTTTGACTAATAATTGATTTTACAGCTTTTCGTTGGGCTGTTTTTGCATTTGTGTTTTGGGAAGCTGCTGGTTTCTTTGCTGTTTTTACTGTAGCCATTTTACTATTCCTGTTCTTTTTTTTAAAAAATAATATTGGATGTTGTTTAATATTTTTATTATCGATTTTTTAGTTACCATTTAAAATTTAACCCAAAAATCAACCTATAATACATAGATCAGCGATTAAGGTAGTCATTTATTTGCAAATAACAGGTAACAATTATAGTAGTTGATTGAGTTTTGCGTTATGAATGATTTAAAGTAGGTTTGTTTTGTTTTTTACAGTAAAAAATTAACCAACAAACAATTAGTTTGTATTGCAAAAAATAAAACATTTATTCAAGCCGTTTTAGCTATCAAATGCGTAAACAGCAATTTTTAATAAGAAAATTTTACCGATTTATGAATAAAAATCATTACGTAGCCATTATGGCTGGAGGAATTGGAAGCAGATTTTGGCCAATGAGCCGTACCGATTACCCTAAACAGTTTTTAGATATACTAAATACAGGCCGCACGTTAATTCAGGCTACATTCGATAGGTTTGCATTGTTTATACCCAAAGAAAATATTTATGTAGTAACGGCAGATCAGTATAAAAATATTGTAGCTGAACAATTGAGTGAAATGCCACTGGAAAACATTCTTTGTGAGCCTTCCCGAAAAAATACAGCCGCCTGTATTGCTTTTGTATCCTATAAAATTCATCAGTTAAATCCACTTGCCAATTTAATTTGTGCACCTGCAGATCATATTATTTTGGAGCCGGATGCTTTTAAAAAAGTTTGCCACGGTGCACTCTCCTTTACAGCACATATTAAGGGCTTGGTTACTCTTGGCATTAAACCAACCCATCCCAATACGGGCTATGGGTATATACAATACGATCAGCAATCTGTAAGCGACAATGTTTATAAAGTAAAAACATTTACAGAAAAACCCGATAAAGAGCTGGCAAAAACCTTTTTAAGCAGCGGCGATTTTTTATGGAATGCCGGTATTTTTGTATGGCAGGTTAAAAATATAATCCATGCATTTGAAAAGTTTTTACCAGAAATGCATGATGTGTTTGATACAGAAAAGGCCAATTTTAATACACTTGCAGAAAAAGAAGCTATTGACAGAATTTACCCTCAATGCACCAATATATCTATCGATTATGGCGTAATGGAAAAAGCAGATAATGTTTATATCATTCCATCTTCTTTTGGATGGAGCGATTTAGGAACCTGGACGAGT
Organism: Chitinophagales bacterium; assembly: GCA_038234405.1. Taxonomy (GTDB): domain Bacteria; phylum Bacteroidota; class Bacteroidia; order Chitinophagales; family Chitinophagaceae; genus Ferruginibacter. The sequence continues at coordinate 33,660 of JBBQTZ010000013.1, read as the reverse complement.
GCTTATGACAATTTAGAAAAAGACTACCTGGAAAACGCCGTTGCGGGCAGCAATGTAATTATTATTGATGCCACCAAAAATATGGTACACGCCAGTAATGATAAACTTGTTTTGTTACAAGGTTTAGATGATTTTATTGTTGTAGATACTAAGGACGTATTACTTATTTGCAAAAAAGAAAAAGAACAGGAAATAAAAGAATATGTAGCTGAGGTAAAAAGAAATAAAGGAGATAAGTTTCTTTAAAAAACAGGCAAAAAAGATATATACTATTTACCATCCGCTCTTACAATACAGAGCGGATTTTTTTGATGTAACTTTTTAAAAATGCTATTGTTTTGTAAGTAATACCCGTTGTAAAATATACCATAACCAACAACTGGTTTGTAAATTAGAATACCAAAAGCTGGTATAAATTTTTTAATTAAAATCTATCATTTAATATACACCACAGGAGGTAGATACCTTTAAATTGTAGTAATACTTTGCCAGCAAAAGGCTGTTGCTACCTGGTAGGTATATTCAGTAAAAGCAGTAGTAATCATTAAAATAACAATACATTGAAACCATTTATACAAAGCAAATTACCCAATACCGGCACCACCATTTTTACCACTATGAGTGCATTGGCACTACAATACAATGCCATAAACCTGGGCCAGGGTTTTCCAGATTTTATGATGCCCGAAGCTTTAACGCAACTTGTAAGTGAGGCCATGCAGCAAGGCCACAACCAATATGCCCACATGAATGGTGTACCCTTACTAAGGGAAAGAATTGCGGAAAAAGTTGCTTTATTATATGGTACCACTATCAACCCGGATACCGATATTACCATTACACCAGGCGGCACTTATGCAATTTATACAGCACTTACTACTGTACTGCAACCTGGCGATGAAGTAATAGTTTTTGAACCTGCTTTTGATAGCTACCTGCCCAACATAGAAATAAATGGTGGTAAACCGGTTTTAATTCCACTCACATTTCCAGATTATGCAATTGACTGGCATCTGGTGAGGCAAAATATTACCCCAAAAACAAAAATGATTATGCTCAATACGCCACACAACCCTACTGGTAGTGTGTTGGGCAGCAATGATATTGAGCAACTGCAACAAATAGTAAAAGATACCGGTATTTTTATTTTGAGCGATGAAGTGTATGAACACCTGATATTTGATGGTAAACAACACGAAAGCATTTTGCGCTACCCCGATTTGGTGGAGCGTAGTTTTGTTTGTTTCTCCTTTGGCAAAACCTACCATTGTACCGGCTGGAAACTAGGCTACTGTATAGCACCACCACAACTTATGAAAGAATTTAGAAAAGTACATCAGTTTAACTGCTTTAGTTGCAATAGTCCTGTACAACATGCCTTATCTGTTTTTATTGAGCAACAGCAACATTACCAAAACCTTGGCAAGGTAGTGCAACAAAAAAGGGATTACTTTCAACAACTGATGGCGCAAACAAAATTTGAAGCCCTGCCATCGTATGGCAGCTATTTTCAGTTGTACAGTTACAAACAAATTACAGATGAAAGCGAAAATGAATTTGCTGTGAGGCTCATTAAAGAATATGGCGTTGCCAGCATTCCGGTATCAGTATTTTATAAGCAAGAAACCAATAACCAGGTACTGCGCTTTTGCTTTGTAAAAAATGAACAAACCCTTGAAGCTGCCGTAAGCAGGCTAAAAAAACTGTAACTCACCCTATACCATTTTGAAGGTAAGCAGATAAATATATCATTGGTTTGGGTGACGGCAATCATATTTACCCAAACAAGGTTTATTATTTTTGTTAAACTAATAACATCAATATGAAAAATATAATTGTGCCGGTTGACTTTTCTAAAAGTGCTAACAATGCGGCGGAGTTTGCCTGCAATATTGCCCTGTTTTATACTGCCGAAATATGGCTGTACCATTGTTATGAAATGCCACTTATTACTGGTGAGTTTCCGGCACCACTGTATGATGTAAACGATCTGCAAATAGCAGCAGACTATGAGTTGAATCTACTTTCTAATAGCTTACAAAACAAACTGAGAAGTAAGGTAACTATTCATATAAAAGCAGAGGCAAATTTATTGCCAACTGGCCTTTCTAATTTTTGTGATGTTATAAAGCCAAGCCTTGTAGTAATAGGACTTTCAGGTGGCAATGCACTTACCAAATTGATTGTAGGCAGTAATACTATTAGAATAATACATGCATTAACGTACCCTGTATTGGTAATACCTCCTAAGGCAAGTTTTACACCTGTGCGTAAAATTGGTTTTGCCTGCGATTATAAGGAGATTGAAGCAACCACACCGGTAAAATTATTAAAAAAGATTGTAATAGATTTTAACGCTGCATTGTACGTATTAAATGTTGATTATAAAGACAAGAATTTTACAGACGAACTAGTGGAAGAAGTATTTGTATTAAAGGATTTATTAAATGAAATAGATCCTGTTTATAAAAGCATAGAAGCCGAAAGTATTACTGAAGGAATAAATCAATTTATAGCGAAAGAAAATTTAGACTGGTTAACAGTAATACCTAAAAAGCATACAGTGTTACAAAAAATATTCAGCCGGAGCTCTTCAAAAGATTTGCTTTACCATACATCTGTGCCAATATTGTGTGTACACCAATAGAAAATAGTTAAGGCTTTTCAACTACAATTTTAAACGGGCTTAAATAGCTGATAATTACTTGAATGGTATCACCAATAGTATACCTGTTTTCCTGCTTATCTACACCCCCTGTTTTAAGCTTTGCTGCTATTTTTTGGTTGAATAAACTTACCATTACGGCATGTGGCTTTATTAAGGTAACAGTTGCTTCTACCGTTGTTTTATTTTTAAAATGATGCATGGCTTTATTGTATTCAGCAATAAACTGGTGCCTGCAAAGAGAAGCCGAAACTCTATCAGCACTATCAAAATTATCTAGTTGAAAAAAAACAGGTTCGTTCACAAAACCTTGTGGGGGGCTTGCTTCCCAGGGAGATATCAATAAAGGAAAAGAAATATAACTAGCTGTTTCTTTTACAAAATATTTACCCTCTACATCTTTTAAATAGCCTACAAACTTATTGTCTATAGCCGCTTTTTGCAGCATATTGGTAAGGGCATTATTGTATAAAAAAATAACACAATCCGCAACCATTTTATCGCCCCTTTGAGAGGGCACTATTATAAAGCTTACCTGGTCTCCAATGCGAAAATGATGAATTTTTTTAATGATTTTTTCTGCTTTCCATTTTTGTTGTACCAGTTCACCAATTAACGCATTAATAGATTTTTTTTTGCTGTTAAGCTCGTAATCAATGGTAGCATAATCTTTATCATGGTGAATAAATGTTACCGTACCCTGCAGTTGACTGGCTGGCATATTAGTAAGTAGTTGTGTTAAAAAATTAATTTATTGGTGCAATAGTAAGCGTATATTTCTTATAAACCTAAATGCACTGCCGGATCCCAAAACAGCTTTTCAAATTCAACAACAGTTTCATTCTTTACTATTACTTTTTCTGTATTCAATAGTTCTTCCATTAAAGTGGGTGTTGCAAAATGATGTTTACCTGTAAGCATTCCATTGCGGTTAATAACCCTGTGCGCTGGCACTTCAGGCACTGCTACATGGGCTGCATTCATTGCCCAGCCTACCATTCTGGCACTAGAGCCTGTACCTAAGTATTTTGCTATTGCCCCATAAGTTGTTACTCTTCCTGCAGGAATTTGCCTTACCACATCGTATACATCTTCAAAAAAACTATAGGTTTCATTTTTTGATGCTACAGTTTTGGGAGGTGAGTTAATATCTTTTTTCATTTAGTTAGCGTGCTTGGTATATTAATAAAAGTACGCATAATTTAGGGCTACTTAAACAGATTTTTTTACAAACAACTGAAGCAGGTAAGGTAAATTAAGTTATACAGCAAAAGCTCTTATTAAAAAACTTTACAAGGGAGCGTTCTTATTTTTGAGATAGCATAGATACCGTTTTTAATAAAAGGCTTTTTTGGGGTTCTGGCACATTTATAAAATTATATGGACAATGCTTACATCCATTACCACAGCATAGCCCTTTTGCCAAATGATATTTTTCTGTAAGTACAACATAGCCATCTTCATTGTAATAAAAATCTTGTCCTTCTATTAAATTTGTCATTGTTTACTAAGATTGTGGTAAGATTTTTTCAGATTCTTTTAATATAGATAGTGTATCATTATCTTTTACAGTAATCATTTCAGAAAGCTTAAAATGAAGATAAAAGATTTTTTTGCTGTTGGCGATATCCAGGCTTTCGTAATGCGTTTTTATTAAAAGGTCTTGTTTGTTACTGTTGGCATTTACATCAGGTATATCATTAACAAGTTGTAAATGATAAAGTTCAATTACCTGTTTGGTAAAGGCATACAATTTTGGAGAGTCGGTTTTTAAATGTATGCTACCAGCAGGTTGTAGCAGTTGATAATACAATTGCAAAAAATGAGGATGTGTCAGTCGCTTTTTGGCTTTGGAGCTCCTAAGCTGTGGATCTGGAAAAGTAATCCATATTTCACTTACTTCCCCTGCTTCAAAATAATTGGTTAACAATGCAATTTGAGTACGCAAAAAAGCTGCATTGGTAAGTTGCTGATCAAGGCATTTCTTAGCACCAATATACATCCGGTTTCCTTTAACATCTACACCCAAAAAATTTTTGTCTGTATGCAATTGGGCTAGTCCAACTGTATATTCCCCCCTTCCACAGGCAAGCTCTAATACAATAGGGTTGCTATTATTAAAATGTGTAGCCCATTTACCTTTCATGTTTGCTGGATATTCCAATACATTACTAAAGTTTTTTATTGCCGCAAATCTGATAAGTTTTTTTTGAGCCATGGGCGGCAAATATAGAAAATTATGCTATAACAATAGATGGATGCATTTCAATTTGCAGCTCCCGATTTGTTTTGATGAGGTCACCTACCGAGGCTGATCCGGGTTGGTATCTTCACCAGACACAAGGTGTTGCATCCATTTAAAATGCACCCCTATAGCTTGCAAATGGGATATAAAGCAATGGATACTCACTATCGTAACCCTCTTGACTATCGTCGTAATAGCTTGCAAATGGGATGTAAAGCAATGGATACTAGCTGGAGGTTACAAAATTCCGGAAGGCTAAAAGCAACAGGTATTCTCAGTTTTATCCTCGTAAAAACCTTAAAACGAGTGTAACAATTTGGTAAACATCCTGTAAACGGCTGTTGAAAATAAAACTGTTTTCTTTATAAATACTGTATTTCCATTACATAAAATGTATTCAATTGATAAGTGCCCTGTTTTAATAGTGCTTTTGTAGTTAAGAATTTATTACAGCTATTTCCGAAGCATTCGCAGTAATGCAGCTAATCATGTGTAAAAAATATTAAAAAATTACTGTATTTCTTTAGCTAAAAAAAATCCTAAAATCCTTACCGGTATTGTATTTGAAAAACTCCCAACCATTTCAACTGCTAATGCCATAAGCAAATAATGCAGAAAGTGCTGCAAGCTAAATAGCCTTTATCTAAAGGCTCCAAGGCCGTTTATAACGCCCTGCCGTGTAAGTTAATACTAATCAAAATTATAAAGTAGGTAGTACGTTTTTGAATTAAATCTTTAAAACATTGCATTAGCTACATGCTGTTGATTTTTAAGACTCACTTTGTTTTAACGCAATCTTTCATCCACTAATTTTCATTTACTTTTGCGCATTATTAATTAAATAATTTTACTAGATGAAAAGCACTCCCTTTACTGCAAAACATATTGCACTTGGCGCTAAAATGGCCGAATTTGCAGGATATAATATGCCCATTAGTTATACAGGTATTAATGATGAACACGCTGCTGTACGCAATAATGCCGGCGTATTTGATGTGAGCCACATGGGAGAGTTTATATTAAAAGGTGATAATGCGCTTGCTTTAATTCAAAGAGTAACAACCAACGATGCAAGTAAACTTACCAAAGGCAAAGCTCAATATAGTTGCCTGCCCAATAATGATGGTGGTATAGTAGATGATTTGCTTGTGTATTGCCTGGAAGAAAATAAAGCTTATATGTTGGTGGTAAATGCCAGTAATATTGAAAAAGACTGGAACTGGATTATTAAATTTAATACTGATAATGTAGAGATGCACAATATTAGCGATAACACTTGTTTATTGGCAATACAGGGCCCTAATGCAACTAAAATTTTACAGCCATTGGCAGCAATGGACATCATGAATTTAAAGTATTATACATTTACAAGAGGAGAGTTTGCTGGGGTACAAAATGTAATAATAAGTGCTACCGGCTATACTGGTGCAGGCGGGGTTGAAATTTATTTTGAAGATTTACCCGGCAATGCAGAAAAAATTTGGGATGCTATTTTTGAAGCAGGTAAAGCAACAGGTATTAAACCTATTGGGCTGGGTGCAAGAGATACATTGAGGTTAGAGATGGGCTTTTGCTTATATGGAAATGACATTAATGACACTACATCACCAGTAGAAGCAGGCCTTGGTTGGATTACCAAATTTTCTAAAGATTTTACCAACCGTGCCTATTTTGAAAATCAAAAAACAGAAGGAGTTACAAAAAAACTGGTAGGTTTTGAGATGATGGAAAGGGGAATAGCCCGCCATGACCATGAAATAAAAGACTTTGAAGGATCTATAATTGGTAATGTTACTTCTGGCACACAGTCACCATCATTGGGTAAAGCTATTGGTATGGGTTATGTTGATGTAAAATATTCCGCTATCGACGCCGAAATATTCATCAGCATCCGCAATACTTTGATTAGAGCTAAGGTAGTAAAAATGCCCTTTGCTTAATTGATAAACAGTTATTACATAGTTGATAATTATACTGGTACTGTGTAATAATGGAAATAATTTACTTACCCAAACACGCTCAAATATCCTGGTGTCAGTTTTCCTTTTTTAATGAATCAAATGTCTAAAATTCTTTTAACCACATTTATTTCGGCTCCTGTGCAAAGGGTATTCGATTTAAGCAGAAGCATTAATCTGCATAAAATTTCTACTGCTCACACAAATGAGCAGGCTATAGATGGAGTAATAAATGGACTTATTAAAGCTGGCGAAACTGTTACCTGGCAAGCTAAACATCTTTTTAAACAAAGAAGGTTCACTTCAAAAATTACAAGTATGCAAAGCCCTGTTGCATTCACAGACGAAATGATACAGGGTGATTTTAAAAGTTTTTGTCATGAGCATCATTTTAAACCTGTAGATAATGGTACAATTATGATAGATGTTTTGGAATTTGAAAGTCCTTTTGGTATGCTGGGGAATTTGATAAATAAAATTTACTTACAACAATACATGGCAACATTGTTAAAAAACCGGAATGAAGTGATTAAAGATTATGCAGAAACAATGAAATGGAAAGCAATATTGATATAACAAACCTCTATTTTTAGTTCCTTTTATTTCCACATAATTTTTACAATAATAAATGCCTCACCGCATTATTTACTTTAGAAACCAACTAAAATGACACAATTAAAACCAACGCTTACTACCTGTTTTTCGCCTGCTTTGCTTCATTTGTACAATTTGTCTTCTGCCATAGTAGTTGTTATTGATGTGTTTAGGGCTACCAGTACTATTGCATCTGCTTTGTATAATGGTGCTGAGTGTATTATTCCGGTTGATACTGTAGAAAAAGCCATTGACATAAGCACAAGCTTAGGTGCTATTGCAGCAGGCGAGCGTGATGGACAAATTGCACCAGGTTTACTGCACGGCAACTCTCCACTCGAATACAGCAAAGAATTTATTGCAGGCAAAACCTTAGTACTTACTACTACCAATGGTACAAGATTATTACAAATGGCTTTAGATAATAATGCCTCTACCATTATTACAGGTTCTTTTCCTAACCTTTCGGCAGTATGTGATTTTATAATAAAAGAAAATAAAAATGTAGTATTGGGTTGTGCCGGCTGGAAAGATAGATTTAATGTAGAAGACACTTTATTTGCAGGTGCCGTTATTAGCAAGGTAAAAGATCACTTTACTATTCATTGCGATAGCAGCCTTGTAGCAAAATCATTATATGAGCAACATAAAGATAACCTGTACGACTTTGCGCCGCAGCTAACACATTATCATCGTCTTGTATCACGGTTTGGATTGATAGAAGATATCCGCTTTTGCCTTACACCAAACACTGCCAATGTATTGCCGTTATATGTAGATGGCAAATTGCTGATAAAGTGATGTTACTTTTTAAATAAACTTTCAACAGGCAATTTCCCCTTCCTTATTTTACGTTACTTTTGCAAATTGCCTTTTTTGCATTGCGCATAAGGGTAATATTTTTATTTAGAAGTACATATAAAATCTTTTATCACTTGGCATTATCGCATTTAATTAAATACGTTTACAACGCAGGTTCTGATGAAGTAATCCGCAGAGGAAAAAAAATTCATGCTAGCGGATATGTAGAGCTTGTTGAGCATGACGAGTTGATGAATGCCGTAAACTTTAGAGTAAAAGACGACACCTACAGTACTTATTATAAAGTAAACATACAGCAATATAACGATCCGCAAAACATATCAATGCGCTGTAGTTGCCCCTACAACCTGGGCGATATTTGTCGCCACGAAGCAGCAGCAATGTTACAGTTGCAGGAGCTTATGGATAAAAATATGCTTGGTGGCAGTGTTATTCAATACAACCAACGGCATACTGTTGCTAAAATGAAGCATATAGACCTTAAAGTGATAAGGGTATTAGCATCAATGGAAATATATGAAGCAGCAGAAAACTTACTGCTTACATCAAAGGCAACTATTATTGTAGCAGCAAATGAAAGGGTAGAAGCTGAATTGGTTGTAGATGAAGAGAGCTACCCACTTGTACTACAAAAAAATGATGAGCGCAATTTTGACACATCCTGTAAATGCAATGAAGATGAGCATTTACTTTGTGTACATAAAACCGCACTTTTTTTACAGCTTTTTAAAAATTATGGCAGTTATTATTTTGATAGTATTCGCAATTGGGATAAAGATAAAAATAAATTATTACAGATATATGGATATAGTTTAGATGATGATATTAGTAATAAGTTTGAATTTATTTATAAAGAAGGCAAACCTTTTTTAAAAGTATTGGATACATCAATAAAAAGAGTATCACCAACCGCACCGGTTGTTAAACCTGCTTATTTACAAGAACAAACTTTTGCAAAATCAGTAAATTCTACCGATGATGAAGCAGAAGCTGCACCTACCAAAAGATTGGGATTGGTTTTTAACTTTAACGCTATTGTTTATCCATATTTTACTGCAGATGCCATACAGGGTGATGCTGATGAGAATAGTGTTAAGTATTTTGGTAAAACAGAAAAGCTTGATTTAACTAAATATGTAAACACAGAAGTTTTTAGCGAAGAGGATAAAATGTTGCTTCAGCAAATTAGAAAACTACAAGCATCTGAAGTAAATAAATACCTAAATCGTAACTCGCCATTTAGCGGTATTTGGGAAAATATAATACAAACAGATGGTGATGAATTACCAGACGAGACAAAATCACTCATTACAGAATACCTCCATCCAAAACTTAAAAAAATATTTGAAGAGCAGGCGCAAAACCCTTTTGTGTTTTTATTGCCAGAAAATAAAGTTTTTAAAACTGAAAATTTGGTTGATGTTTCTTTAAGTGAAACCTTAATTGCACCACGGTTTAAAATAGTAGCTCAGGATGATCATTTTGAGTTGCAGTGCAGGTTTCACATTAATGGAGCAGAGCAGCCAATAACGGAAAATGAATGCACAAGCAGTATTCTTTTTTTGTATAACCACCTTTTGTATCTATGGCAAAAACCAGAAGATATTTTACAGGCAGATAAATTTATCAAAAACGGCCATATTAAATTAAGCAAAGAAAACTGGGCGCAACAGATGCAAAAAACCATCATGCCGCTTACTAAAGAATACCTGGTAGAGTTTGATAAAACGCTTATAAAAGAAATAAAAAGCGGAGAGCCTGAAGTAAAACTGATGTTGCAGGAAAAAGGAGATTACCTTGTATTTCAACCAATTTTTAGCTACAAAGGTTTTGAAACAAAGGCCAATGATAAAGATACCATTACAGTACCCGATGGAGATAAAATATTAATTGTACACCGCAATAAAGAAATAGAGCATCGCTTTATGGATACTCTTTCATCGCTACATTCACAATTTATAAGGCCACAGGAAGGTAATAGCCTTGTGCTTAAAGGTGCCGATGTGTTAAGAAACAATTGGTTCTTTTTGTTTGTAGATGCAATGAAGGAACAAAAAGTGCCGGTTTTTGGATTTGATGCACTTAGAAACTTTAGATTTAATACAGCTAGGCCTACTACTCACATTCATGTAAGTAGCGGGTTAGATTGGTTTGATGCTAAAGTAGAGATAGATTTTGAAGGGCAAAGGGTTGGTATAGCTGATATTAAAAAAGCATTGGCATCTAAACAATCATTTGTACAATTGGGCGATGGCTCCCTTGGTATTTTACCAGATGAATGGCTAAAAAAATATGCTCTTTTATTTAAGGTTGGTGATGGCAAAACAGATAAGCTGAGGCTGAGTAAATACCACATGAGTGTTATTGATGAGCTGTATGAAAATAAAGAAGCAACAGAAATTAGTTTTAATCTTGATGAAAAGTTTTTAAAACTGAGGGAGTTTAAAAACATTCCGGAAATAACTGCACCAGAAAATCTTCAACCAATATTGCGGCCTTACCAAACAGCCGGTTTTCAATGGCTTAGTTACCTTAATGATGTAGGCTGTGGTGGAATTTTGGCAGATGATATGGGTTTGGGCAAAACAGTACAGGCTTTAGCCATGTTGCAGCATTATAAAACAACCGAAGGCAATTTAATGAGCATTGTAATTTGTCCTACAACACTTATTTTTAACTGGCAAAATGAAATAAAGAAGTTTACCCCGGGGCTTACATGGCTTATACATCACGGCAGCATGCGTACAAGAGATTTGGCCGAAATGCAAAAAGCAAACATTATTATTACTACCTACGGTACTTTGCGAAGCGATATTCAGGTAATAATGAAAATTAATTTTGATTATGTGGTATTAGATGAAAGCCAGGCTATTAAAAACCCGTCTTCAAAAGTTACCAAAGCAGCTTGTTTGTTAAACGCTAAAAACAAGGTGTGCATGAGTGGTACCCCATTACAAAATAACACCTTCGATATTTTTGCCCAAATGAATTTTCTTAACCCCGGTTTATTGGGTAGCATGGATTTTTTTAGAAATGAATTTGCTACTCCCATTGATAAATTTGGCGAGCAGGTACAAAAAGATCACTTAAGAAAATTGTTATTCCCCTTTATACTTAGGCGCACTAAAGAGCAGGTTGCCAAAGATTTACCCGAAAAAACAGAAACAATTTTATTTTGCGAAATGGAAAAAGAGCAACGTAAAATTTATGATGCTTACCGCAATAGTTACCGGGATAAGATTATGGGTACCATCGATCAGCAGGGCATCGATAAATCGCAATTAACCATATTACAGGGTTTAATGAAACTACGGCAGATATGCGACAGCCCGGCTATATTAAACGAAGAAGAAAAGTTTCCTAACAATAGTATTAAGCTTGACGAACTTACCAGGGAAATTACAGAAAACATTGGTGAACATAAAGCACTTGTATTCTCACAGTTTTTAGGTATGCTTGCATTGATAAGAGCAAGGTTACAGGAAGATGGTATTCCTTATGAATACTTCGATGGCAGCACCGGAATAAACGACCGGCAAAAGGCCATAGAAAATTTTCAGAATAATGATAAATGCAGGGTATTTCTTATATCCTTAAAGGCTGGCGGTGTAGGATTAAATTTAACGGCAGCAGATTATGTGTACATTGTTGATCCGTGGTGGAATCCGGCGGTAGAGCAACAGGCAATTGACCGTACACATCGTATTGGCCAAACAAAAAATATTTTTGCTTACAGGATGATATGTATAGACACTATTGAAGATAAAATATTACAGTTGCAGGAACGCAAACGAAAACTGGCAAACGAGCTGATTAGCGACGATGCACATTTTGTAAAAGCACTTAGTAAAGCTGATGTGGAATACCTGTTTAGTTAGATGATGGTTATATTTATTTATAATAAGGACTTATCATTAAATAAACAACTACGCCTGTTACTGCTACATAAAACCACAGCGGCCATATTATTCTAACAATTTTTTTATGCATTTCATATTCGCCTGTCAGGGCTCTGTAGGCAGCCAAGAGTATAAATGGCAACCCAATTGCAGCAAGGGGAATATGGGTAAGTAATATTAATAAATAAACCTTTCTACCTGTACCTGCGCCTGAAAGTTCTTCTGTTGAAAGACCTTTGATTCCATCAGTTTCTCCATAAGCGGTTTCACCCGCCAACAAATGGTGGCATATATACGAAACCAAAAACAATACGGATAAAAACAAAGCTGCTAACATTATTTTTTTATGCAACGCATAATTGTGTTGTTTTACTGCCAGTAAACCACTTACTAAAAGCAGAGCCACGGTTGCATTAATAATGGCATTAGAAAGTGCAAAAGTATGTACATCAAAAGGTAATTGTACTTTACCAGCAAGGTTGTACTTACCCAACAATACAACAGCCATAAAAACGATAATAGAAAAAATACCTATAAGCCATTTAGCTTTAGAGTCATTTTTTTGAAGAGTAGGTGTAAGCATTGTGGTAATTAATAAAAATTAAAATAATAAAAATAGGGTCAAAGGTATGGGAGCGTTTTACCCTCCAAATAGTTCTTTCACAAATTGGCTAAAAGGCCTCTTTTTTGTTTTCTCCAGCAATAGTAAGGGTATATCTTTTACTAACTGTGCTTGCTTTACTGTATCAAAACCATTGTACCACCCTCTAACAACCCTGTCTTTGTCTAATAAGAAAAAGTTTTCTGTATGAATAAAGGCTGAATCTACTTCTGTATCTGCTACACTTGCCTTTATTTCATTTAAAGCAAAATCATAAATTTCTTTTTTATCGCCAGTTACAAACCACCAACTATCATGATTAAAAGTAAATTTATCTGCAAAATTTCTCAGTTGTACAACTGAGTCATGGGCAGGATCTATACTCACCGATATAAACTGAACGATACTATCTTTACTGTTAGTATAGGAATCCTGTAATTTTTTCATACTCTTAGCAAGGCCGGGGCAAACAGAAGGGCATCTGCTGAAAAAAAAGTTTATTACCAGAATTTTACCTTTTAAAGAGTCTAATGAAACTTTTTTACCAAGCTGATTAATAAATTGTATATTTTTTACATGGTGCCAAATGGTATCAGGTAATATTTTCCCATTTTTCTCTACCATTGTAACGCTATCAAAAAAATAACGACGAGGCATGTGTATTGCGTCTTTACTATAAAATTTTACAAAATAGTATCCTGTTAGTGGCAAGAAAATAGCTAGCATCAAACCCAGAATCGCTTTTTTATTCATGTTTTTAAAATGACTGTAAGGTTAAAAAAAAACCACCGGACCAAATAAGCTGGCCGATGGTTTAATAATATATAAATAGTATTTATTAATCTTTAGCACCTTTCTCTTTGGCAGCAGGAGTTGGTTGTTCTGTTTGTACTGCATTTATACCGTTGTATCTATTACGTAGGTTTTTCCAACTATTACCATCCCACAAAAAGGCTATAATAAACCAGATAAACAAAAAGAGTGGAACCAGGATGGTCATAATTAAATTACGAATTTCGCTTCCCAAATGCATAAAAACAGCAACAATGTAATAAGCTTTGGCTAATGTTAAAATGCAAACCATGCCTTTAAAAGCAAGCACCAATGTAGCGTTGGGATTTTCACCCTTATGAATATTGTAAATAAATAGACCGATAATTAATTCACCTATTGTTAAAGCTGATAAAATCCAAAAGGTTTTCCAAATTGGCTTAGTGCTATCACTGTGCTCCGGCTGAAATGAAATTTCGGATGATGATAAAGATGATGACATAATACTTAATTTGTATGTAATTTTATAAATTAATTAGATTAGATAAAAACAAAGGAAGACAAAAACCCACACAAGGTCTACAAAATGCCAGTATAATCCTGCTTTCTCAATCATTTCATAATGACCTCGCTGCTCAAAGTGATTCATTTTAGTCTTTATATACATAACAATATTTATAATAATACCACTAAATACATGAAAACCGTGGAAACCAGTAATTTCAAAGAAGTAACTACCAAATGCTATTGGGCCAGGTGTCGCAACTACTTTGCCATTAAACATTACTTCGGGGCCAAAAGGATTGTGAGCTACTGTAGTGTTCCACAACTCAATTTTTCCATCAACCAATACCTCGTGCTGTGCTGTAAGTAAATGTGTCCATTCCCAAGCCTGACAACCAAGGAAACAAATACCACCAAGAATTGTCCACAACATGAACTTTTCAACACCAGCCTTATTCATTTTATGCCCTTCATGAACTGCCAAAACCATTGTTACAGAACTAGCTATTAAGATAAAGGTCATTAAACTTACAAAAGCTAATGGCAAATTAGCATGGCCTGCAAAAGGAAAAGAATTAAATACGTGATTTGGATCTACCCAATGATTTTGACTAAACCGTATCGTTCCGTAGCTTATTAAAAAAGCACCAAATGTAAAAGCATCACTCATTAAAAAATACCACATCATTACTTTGCCGTAACTGGCATTAAATGGACTTTTTCCACCACTCCACCATTTATTTTCTTGTTGTACTGCTGCTGTTGACATAAGCTAATTTAAAATTCTGATATAAAAATTCTGAACAAATATAAGAAATGAACTTATCTAATTAATACTAGGAAAATTAGCAAATAAATCCATAAGAAATCAACAAAGTGCCAATACGTGCTTACAACTTCTAGTGGTATAGCATCATAACTCCTTACTTTATTACTAAAAGCCTTAATAAACATTACAAATAAAGCAACAATTCCACCCAATACATGTAACCCATGCACCCCTACTATTATGTATAAAAATGAGACCGATACATTTTTTTGTAAGGGTAATCCATTTTTTGTAAGAGCATAAAAACCCAAACACTGTAATGCAACAAAGAATAAACCAAGTAAAAAAGTAGTAACTATATAGCTCCTATATGAAGACATTTCACGTCTTTTAAATTTATTGCCCGCTACCCACAATGTAAAACTGCTTAACAAAATAACCAAAGTACTGTACCAAAATGTAGCAGGCAACTCAAAAGAAAACCAATTAGCCTGGTTACGTTTTACAATGTAAGCACTTGTAAATCCTGCAAACATCATTAACATGCTTGCTATACCAACCCACAATGTAAATTTATGTGGATGTATTCTTTTTTTTTGTTCCATTGCCAATATCCCCATTTCAATAATATCAAATTTAAAAAATTAACTCAAACAGACAATAGTAAAATATTGTGTGTTTATGAAAGGACTTCAACAAAATTAGTTAATATACTCAATTCTATTAGCAAATAATGCCAATAAAACAATCATTAAATAAAAATAAGAACCAAACATTACAATTCTGGCACTTTTTAAATCCATTTTTATAAAAAGATTTATACTAAACAGAACCATACAAATATTACAAAACAACAGTACCCACAAACTAAATAATCCAGCTATGTTAAAGAAATATGGCAAAAAACCAAACGGAATCATAAGTGCACTATAAATAATTGTTTGTAGCGCAGTAAATTTAGAAGGCCCTTTATCTCCTGGTAACAACTTAAAACCCGCTGTTGTATAATCCTTATATGCCAACCATGCTATTGCCCAAAAATGCGGAAATTGCCATAAAAATTGAATGCCAAATAAAATCCATGCTCCACTCCAACTAATAGTACCATCACCATAAGCTGCAATCCAGCCAATTAAACAAGGTAATGCCCCAGGTATTGCTCCTACCAGAACGGCTATTGAATTTACTTTTTTTAAGGGCGTATAAACAAACCCATATAACAAAAGACTAAATAATCCGATTAAAGCTGATTGATAATTAAAAAAGACCCATAATAATACAATACCTGACAAACCAGCAGTTATTGCGAATAAGGTTGCTTCCTGTACACTCATCCTACCGCTTGCAACAGGCCTTCCGGATGTTCGCTTCATTATAGCATCTGTATCCTTTTCGATAACCTGATTGATTGCATTAGCAGAACCTGTAATTAACATACCACCTAAAAAAAGTAAAAGAACTGATAGTAATCTATGTCTTGAAAAGTGCAATTCATTAGGAGCTATCAGAAAGCTCACAATAGTACTAAAAACTACCATGAAACTTAATGTGAACTTAATTAACTGAAAATAATCTTTTACTTTACTTGCAAGAACAAACGAAATCTGTCCGTTTTTGCCAACTTCTTTGTTATTCATTACTTTTTTAAGGCTTTAAATAAATAGTTCTAAAAATTAATTTACAACTATATATATAAAGCACTACACCTAAATTATAATATTAAGAATAACCACTAATGAGCACTTTCATTTTCACCAACTGGCTCAACCTGCGATATAAATTCTCTACCGTCTTTACCATAATCATACGCACCACGATGCACCTCAGGAATTTCACCAGGCCAGTTTCCGTGTCCCGGACGAATTGGTGTTGTCCACTCCAACGTATTGCTACCCCAAGGATTAAGACTGGTAACTTTTCTTCCTTTAAAAATGCTATAAAAGAAATTAAAAACAAATAGCAATTGTACTACAAATACAATCATAGAAATAAAGCTTATGAATTGATTTAAACCTGCAAACATTTTAAATGATTCCCACATAGAAAAATCATAATAACGACGTGGCATACCAGCTAAACCTTCGTAATGCATAGGCCAAAAAATTAAGTAGGCACCAATTATACTAACCCAAAAATGAATATAACCTAGCGTATTATTTAAATAACGGCCATACATTTTTGGAAACCAGTGGTATACACCAGCAAACATTCCAAAAAATGATGCAACACCCATTACAATATGAAAATGCGCAACTACAAAATAAGTATCATGTAAATGAATATCTAAAGCGGAATTACCCAAAAAAATACCAGTTAAACCTCCACTAATAAACATACTAACAAACCCAATTGCAAAAAGCATTGCAGGTGTGAACCTAATATTTGCCCTCCACAATGTAGTAAGCCAATTAAACACTTTAATAGCAGAAGGTACTGCAATCAATAGAGTTAGTAACACAAAAAATGCTCCAAGAAAAGGATTTAAACCCGTTACAAACATGTGATGTGCCCACACTAAAAAAGCAAGAATTGCTATTGCAAACAATGACCCTACCATAGCCATATAACCAAAAATTGGTTTACGACTATTGACAGATATAATTTCGGAGGACATACCCATCGCCGGTAACAAGATTATGTATACTTCCGGATGACCTAAAAACCAAAATAGATGCTGAAATAAAATTGCACTTCCGCCTTCGTTTGGCAAAATCTTTCCAGCTATAACTATATCACTCAAAAAGAAACTAGTACCCAGGTTTCTATCAAATAATAATAAAATAGCGCCAGATAATAAAACAGGAAAGGAAAGTACCCCTAAAACAGCAGTGAAAAATAACGCCCAGATAGACAATGGTAATCTTGTCATACTCATTCCTTTGGTTCGTAAATTAAGTATGGTTGAGATATAGTTTAAACCACCCAACAATGAACTTATTATAAACATAGCCATACTAACCAACCACAAATCCATACCTATTTTTGAACCACTTGAAGCATCGCCTAAGGCACTAAGTGGTGGATAAATTGTCCAACCACCGCTTGCAGGTCCTGTCTGTACAAATAAAGAAGAAAACATAATAATAGATGACAAAAAGAAAAACCAATAACTTAACATGTTAAGCAAAGGACTAGCCATATCTCTTGCACCAATTTGCAATGGGATTAAAAAGTTTGCAAATGTTCCGCTCAAACCGGCTGTAAGTACAAAAAACACTAATATAGTACCATGCATTGTAACCAAAGCATAATAAAACTCGGGCTGAAGCTTGCCACCTTTTGCCCAGTGTCCTAACAAATCTTCCAAGAAAGGAAAGGTTGAATCAGGGTATCCCAATTGTAAACGGAATAAAACAGAAAAAAGTCCACCTATAATTGCCCAAATCATTCCAGTTATTAAAAACTGTTTTGCAATCATTTTATGATCCTGACTGAATACATATTTTGATATAAAAGTTTCGTGATGAACATGCTCATGATGAACATCATTTATACCGGGCGAAACGGTATCTTGAAGTATTAAAGTGTTACTCATAGTTCTATCTTTTCTAAGATTTATTTAACGGTGGGCAAAATAGCCGCTAGTTTTACTTGTTTGTTTGTTGTATCGGCAATTGGATCTGTTGGTGATTTTGGTTTTTTATCAGGGAATATCGTAAAATACTCCGGTTGTTGACTTGCGATCCACTTATTGTAATCTTCTTCAGATTCTACAATAATCATCCCTCTCATAGAAAAATGTCCTTTACCACACATTTGGTCACAGCTTATTTCATATGTGAAATTAGGATTTCCAGTTTTTGCCTTCATTTGTTCAGTGGTGTACAAAGGCGTAAACCACATAGTAGTTGGAATTCCCGGAACTGCATCCATTTTAAGTCGAAAATGCGGTAACCCTACATCATGCAACACATCCTGAGCATTAATTACTAATTTTACTGGTTTACCAACAGGTAAATGCATTGTAACGTTAACGTGCAAATCGTCTAAGCTTGCCGGATCAGAAAAATCTACACCTAAACTATTAGCACCTTTTGTGAGTTTGTAATTCTTTTTTCCCAATATTTTATCAGTACCAGGATAACGAAATTCCCAGCCAAACTGATGACCGGTTACTTCAACAATTACAGAATCTTTAGGTGCCTCCCCAGTCATTTTAAACCAATATTTTAATCCGAAAACTACTAAAACAGTTAAAAATATAGCTGGAACTGTTGTCCAAATCAATTCAAGTTTTGTATTGTGGGGAAAATAATAAGCCTTCCTATTATCATTCTCCTGGTATTTAAATGAAAACCAAAACAAAAGCACTTGGGTTATAAGAAATACTACACCCGTTACACCGATTGTTATGTATAACATTAAATCAATTTTTTCACCATGGTCAGATGCAGCTCCCTGGGGAAATAATGTTTTACCATAATACAAATCATTACACCACCAAACACCGGCCAATCCCAAAACCAGGAAACTAATTAACATAAATGCGTTAATCTTATTGTTTTGTTTTCGGGATTTTTCCTCTCCTTTTAAAACACTAACATATTCGCTTGCTTTTGCAATCTGAAAGATTACAACAAAAATCATTAATACTATTGCTATCAACAAAATCTCAGTCATGATTCAAAATTATTTACTGTTGTTGTTATTCTGTTTTTTTGTTTAATAAATTTTACAAAAAACCTTTTAAGTGTGATGTATCATACTTTCTTTTAAAAAAGGATGATTTTTGGAAGTAAGCGGATGGCTTGCGAAATAAGCACCTACCCTCCACATAATAATACCTACAAATAATATAGCAATTCCAAATTCAAAAGGCATTAACTCGGCCTTCTCTTGTAAGGTGCCTGGCATAACCATTTGCCAAAAATCTATCCAATGACCGAATATGATTAAAACGGCCATTACAGTTATCATTGTATAATTTCTTTTTGCAGCCTTTTTCATCAATATTAAGAAAGGACATAAAAAATTAATAACCAGATTTAAAAAGAATATTCCACGAAACGGCCCTTGCACTCTTATTTTAAAATATCCTGTTTCTTCTGGAATATTTGCGTACCAAATTAGCATATACTGCGAAAACCATAAATAAGTCCAGAAGATAGAAAATGCAAACATAAATTTACCTATGTCGTGCAAATGCTCTTCAGTAACGTATTCTAATTGTCCTCTATTTTTTAAAAAAACAATAAACAATGCAATTAAAGACATACCAGAAACAAATGAACTTGCAAATGTGTACCAGCTAAACATTGTACTATACCAATGTGCATCTATACTCATAATCCATAACCACGGTATGGTTGATCCAACAGATAACCCAAAGTAAACTATAAACAAAGAAGCCCACAGTATGTTCTTATTTATCCATTTTTTTCCACTTTCGTAATCCATTGGGCCATTTTTGTCACTTTCCAAACTTAAGGAACGTAACTTATGGCCTAAAAACCACCACAAGAAAATTGTTATAGCACTAAACACTGTAAAGAAAACAGGGTTTAAAAAACCTTTTTTTCCGTTCAGGATTTTATCGGCTGCAACTGTTTCTTTATTAACCCAATGATAAATATCATCATGACCGCCCCAAACAATTGTCATTAAAATTAAGAAACAGATTATGCCCAAGACAGGAACTACACTAGATATAGCCTCCGGCACCCGCCTCAAGGCTACCTGCCAACCACCCATAGCAAGGGTAGTTACGCCAATAAAAAACATACTTGCATTTACTACTAAAAGCCAAAAAACGCTGTTTTGCAATAATACTGACCAAAACCGGGTGCCATTTACGTTTGCACCATGGCCTGCATGTTCAAATGGGTGGAACATTATTAAGCCATATAACAAGGCTATTGCACCAACAATAATTAAACCTATTGTCCATTTTTTATAAGTGCCTGGTAACTCGAATGAATGGTTCATTTAAACTTTTTTTTAAGGTAATTCGCTTCTTAAAGTTTTATTATTATAATTAAACGAATACAATTGAAACTTTTTATTTTGTCATTTTTGTGCTATCAGTTGCAGCGGTAGCAACTGCGGCTATACTTTTAGCTCCATCTACAGTAGCCTTTGGTTGTAAAGTGCGTATGTATTGAACCATTTGCCATCTTTGTTTTCTACTGAGTTGAGATGCATAGCTTCCCATATTATTTTTTCCGTAGTATAAAGAATGATACATTGTTCCATCAGCCATTTTAACATACTGCTCAATGGTTAAATTTGCAATTGCCCCAATTTTGCTAGATAACGGACCATTTGCTTTACCCTCGGCACCATGACAAATTCCACAATTTATGTTATACAACCTTGAGGCCTCTAAACTATCTTTTCGGGTAAGTGGCTGCAAAGGATTTTTAATTTGAGCACTCATTGCATACCCGGCACTATCATCAGGCAAAGTATAATCTGCCAGATCTCCTAGCTGCATTGTACCAGGTACGGGCTTAGCATTGTAAAATATTTCCTTACCAATTTTATTAGGGTCTGTAGTAAAAATGGAAGAATCTAAGTTTACATACGTTTCAATAGCCCTACTATAGGTCATATCCGGCATATAAATTGTTCCCGGATTACGTTTTATATTGTCACAACTGCTGAAAATAATTAGAATAATTAAAAAAGCAGTTAAGTTTGTTATTTTTTTCATTTATCAGATAAATATAATTATTGTAAATCTTACTTCATTGGTAAGGAAATTAGTACCCTTTTTCGTCGTCTCTGTATAATTTTTGTTCTCTGTCGTACCTTCCAATCCACCAGCCGGTTTCTGCATGTTGCACATTTATTTCTTTTGCCCCAGCCGTTTCTAAAAAAGCCTGTACGGCCAAATCATTTGTTTTATCTGTACACTCAATTGCCATTACAAATAAATCGTCTGTAGCTCTTGCATGAAAGTGATGCTTTTTCACAAAAGGCGATAATTGACATAAATAACAAAATGTTAGTACCATGCCAACAGCAGCAAATAAAACAGTTAACTCAAAAGTAATAGGAATCCATGCTGGTAATGCAAAATGTGGTTTTCCGCCTATATTTAAAGGCCAATCTTTGGTCAAAATCCAGCTCATGCAGGTGAGTGCAGTTGTAGTTCCGGTAATTCCAAAAATAAAACCAGCGGTATGCAAACTTGTTTCTCTTAAACCCATTGCATGATCTAAACCATGCACAGGAAAAGGTGTGTAAACATCATGTATTTTATAACCTGCTTTTCTTACTTTTTTCACCGCAGGAAACAATATTGCTTCATCATCAAAGCAGCCAACTACAAATTTTTTTATTCCTCCAGCCATATATTTTAATCTTTAAACTTACTGGCATTTACCGTAAGCTTGTTTTAAATGTATAAAGAACTATTCTCAAATATTTTTACAAAAATTAAGTTTAGTGCGCATGCTCTACTTCTTCAATATAGAATTTATCAGAATCTGATTTTTCCAGTTCGGTCATTTTGTGTTTATAACTTTCTCCCGTTGTTTTTAAGATACTTTTAATTTCTGCCACAGCTATTACTGGAAAGTATTTTGCAAATAAGAAGAAACAGGTGAAAAACAACCCAAATGTTCCAAGATAGAATCCAATTTCATAAATGGAAGGACTGTAGTATGTACTCCAACTTGATGGTAAATAGTCTCTGTAGGTAGAGGTTACAATAATTACAAACCTTTCGTACCACATACCAATGTTTACAATAACACTCATAAAAAAAGTAAAGCCTATGTTCCTTCTTAACTTTTTAAACCAAAACATTTGCGGAGATACTACGTTACAAAACATCATTAACCAATAACTCCATCCATAAGGACTGAACAGGTTAGCTCTATTTTCTTTAAACGCATACCACTCATAGGGATTTTGTCCATACCAGGCAATAAACAATTCAGTAATGTAAGCAATACCAACAATGGAACCTGTTAATACAATTACTTTATTCATTGCTTCAATATGACCCAATGTAATATAGTCTTCTAAAGCAAAAACCTTTCTTAAAATAATCATAAGTGTTTGCACCATTGCAAATCCGCTAAAGATTGCACCGGCAACAAAGTAGGGAGGAAATATTGTAGTATGCCAACCTGGTACTATCGAAGTGGCAAAATCAAATGATACAATAGTATGTACAGATAATACCAATGGAGTACTCAACCCTGCTAAAACCAACGAAAGACTTTCATGACGCTGCCAGTGTTTAGTACTGCCCGTCCATCCAAATGATGCTACACCATATAAAAGTTTGCGCAATTTGGTTTTTGCTCTATCTCTTACTGTAGCCAAATCCGGCAACAAACCTGAGTACCAAAATAACAGGGAAACTGTGAAGTAAGTAGAAATTGCAAATACATCCCATAACAATGGTGAGTTAAAATTTACCCACAAAGGACCACGGCTATTTGGATAAGGTAATACAAAGAATGCCATCCAAACTCTACCCATGTGCCAAATAGGAAATTGACCGGCACACATTACAGCAAAAATTGTCATTGCTTCAGCGGCCCGGTTAACACCTGTTCTCCATCCTTGGCGGAACAGCAATAAGATTGCAGAAATAAGTGTTCCGGCATGCCCAATACCTACCCACCAAACAAAGTTGGTAATATCCCAACCCCATCCAATGGTTTTGTTAAGATTCCACTGACCTATACCATAAGTAACCTCTCTATATATACTGTAAACACCAAAAAGCAATAAAGCAACACTGATATAAAAACCAATGTACCAAAGCCTGGTGGGTTTCATCTCTATCGGTCGGATAATGTCTTCAGTAACCTGGTGGTAATCCTTGTTACCATTAACCAATGGTTCCCTGATTTGCGATTCGTACTTTAATAATGACATATTTTTTCTAAGCTTTGGAGCTATCAGCAATAAGCTGTTAGCTTTTTTATATTTTCTAAATTATCTTAAAGGTTTTATGCTATAACTGAGATACATTAAAAGTTGATACTAATAATTCGACCTTACTACAACTATTTAAGCATGTATTTTTTCATCTTTAACAGTACCTGATTCCTTGTGTTCGCCTTCTTCTTCTTTTTCATTTGTTACATGGCGCTCTGTATTTTTAATCTTGGCCATATAGCTAACGTTTGGTAAAACATGCAATTGTTCTAATACATAGAAGGTTCTGTTATCATCTTTTCTTGATTTTGCAACATCACATTCAGGATCGTTTACATTACCAAAACTAATTGCCTTGGTAGGGCAAGCCTGCATACAAGCTGTCTTCACATTTCTAATTAAAGATGGATCTTCTGCCTTTTTAGCAATTAACTTATTCTCTTGCAAACGTTGAACACAGAAAGAACATTTTTCAATAACACCTCTTGAACGAACCGTTACATCCGGATTTAACACCATTCTTGTTAAATCATCATTCATTTGCATTACAGATTCATCCATATCTACACCTATCAATGGTGCCTGATTATCTGCAAAACTATCTGCTCCATTATAATCTAACCAGTTAAAACGACGTACTTTAAAAGGGCAGTTATTTGCACAATATCTTGTACCAATACAGCGATTGTATGTCATTTGGTTTAATCCTTCACTGCTATGATTTGTTGCAGCAACAGGACAAACGTTTTCGCAAGGCGCATTATCGCAATGCTGGCACATCATTGGTTGAAAGACTACATCAGGATTATTTTTATCACCCGTAAAATAACGATCTATACGCAGCCAATGCATTTCATGTGCTCTAATCACTTGTGTTTTACCAACTACAGCAACATTGTTTTCTGCAGTACAGGCTACCACACAAGCACTACACCCGGTACAGGTACTTAAATCTATATTCATTCCCCATTTAATACCCGGATTTTCTTGCAATAAATCTGGGTAAATAGTAGCATCTCTTCTAAAATCAGTACCGCCATAAGGCAAAAGTATCTCCCTCTCGTGCCTTGGTTCTGCTAATACAGCTTTGGGGTTTTCCTTAAATGCTTTTAAACTGGTTTCAAAAACAACAGGTCTGCTTTCAGATGAACCATGTACCTGTGTTTGACCTAATGCATAAACATTTTCTGTTTTGGATACAGTTGCCGCTGCAGAATATCTGAATCCTGTGCCATCAAAACCTACTAAAGGGTAAACATTAACTCCAGCACCATTGGCAGAACGGCCAATATACTCCGCAGTTTTTTCTTTGTTTGCACTTTGACGGCCATAACCAACTGCAATGGCAACTACCGCAGCATGAATACCAGGAATAATTAATACCGGCAATTCAATCTCTTTATTATTGGCTTTAATTTTTATAGTAGGTTTTTCCGGAGTTACTTCATAACGATCACCCTCACGTTGGTTTTCAGCTACATCTATGCCTAAAACTGCTTTTGCAAATGCAGGGCTAACCAATGCATAGTTATCCCATGTTACTTTAGATATAGGATCTGGCAACTCCTGTAACCAGGGATTGTTTGCCTGGCTACCAGTACCTACAGAAACCTTCTGGTAAATAACCACTTCATATTCGCCGCCTTTTACTGATGCTACAGTAGCAATCGCTTCTGCCAATTTACCAGCATTAAATGCAGCAGCTACAGTTGGTATAGTTGTTTCTTTAATGAAACCAACCTGTAGTGTAGTATTATATGTATCTATATCAATTAATTTTTTTGACCAGTATGATTTGAAGTAAGTTTCATAATCTGTAACTATACTACCGCTCCATTTCAATAAAGATGTTTGAAAATATCTTGTTTTAAAAAGAGGATTTACAGTAGGCTGAATGAAGCTAATAAAACCAGATTTTGGTTCAGCATCTCCCCAGCTTTCAAGCCAGTGAGGGGCAGGACAACTAAATTTACATAACTCAGTGGTTTCATTCATAGTAGCATTAAAAGAAATGCTAACGGGAACCTTCTTTAATGCAGTGGCAAATTTTTGTGCGTCGTAATAACTATAAGCAGGATTAGTTGCGTTAATTAGTATAACGCCAATTGCGCCAGCGTTCATTTCTTCTACCAGCTTAACAAAATCAGCATCTATTCCTTTACGGTAATTTGATGTAACTGCCCAATTAATAGTTTTACCATTTGCGCCAACCGCTTCGTTTATTGCATTTACAATTATTTGTAAATTAACATCGTTGCTTCCGCACACTACCAATGCCTCGCCTTTGTGTGCATTGAGTAATTTAGCAGTAGCTTCTATTCCTTTATTAAGTTCAGCATCTTTTATTGAAGGGGCAGTTACTGTACCACCAACTTTAGCCAATAAAGCTAAAGCAACAGAAGCTTTTTCCGAAGGTTTGTGCATGTAACGATCATCAGCATTACTACCGGTTAAACTTAAAGTTCCCTCAAACTGAATATGATGACTCATTTCAGTTTTATTATCTGTTACTTTTCTGTTTTTAGCATATTGGCCTGAAAATTCTACCGGACTTAACCAAGTTCCTAAAAAATCAGCTCCAATGCTTACAATAACCTTAGCATTTTCAAAATGATAGGATGGGATTGCCTTTTTACCGTAACAGGCTTCATTTGCCAATAACATACCGCTATAACTTACCGCATCATATTGCACCAATCTACTTCCGGCAGGCTGTTTGGCTAAAAATTCGTCAATTATTTGTAGAGTAGTAGGAGAATTAATAGTACTAGATAAAATAACTACTGGCTTTGTAGCTACAGTACTCATTTTACCAGCTATCAATTTATCAAATGCGTCAAAACTTGTTACTTCCTTAAATTCATTACCATCACTTTGCATTGGATAGCGTAAACGGGTATTATCATATAAATCTAAAACAGATGCCTGCGACTGTGCACTTGTTCCGCCGTTTGTGATAGAAGAACTTTCGTTTCCTTCAACCTTTATAGGCCTTCCATCTATTTGCTTTACAATTACCGGAATAACATCACCCTCATTGATATAGGTAGAGGCGTAATAATTGGCAACACCTGGAATAAGATTATCTGGCTTATTTAAATAAGGAACGACTTTTCTTACCGGTAAATCGCAGCTAGCTGCTAATGTTGCCGCTGCTGTACTAAAACCAAGGTATTTAAGAAAATCTCTACGAGGTGTTTTTACCTCACTCATTCCTTTTCCATCCAAATCTTCTAATGGCAGTAGTTCTTCCTGAAACTCATTTTTAGATTTCTCCTGATAAGTTTCTGTTTGGTTTAACTCTCCAAAATTTTGCCAGTACTTTTTTTCCATATAAAATAAATATGCTGATATGCAGGTGCGAAATATGCAAAATGTTAATTCTGTGCTTCAGCGTTAGCACATTTGCATGTATCCTAATTTGCTAATTGTTTAATAGTGACATTTTTGGCATTCCGTTCCGCCTATCTTTTCAACGGTAACGCTGTCCATTTTACCGGCCCTGATGTCGTTGTGTAATTTTTCGTAAATGCTATAAAATTTATTGCCTTCGCCAGTTTCTTTATTGTAAAAATTTACTTTGCTTTCTCTATGGCAATTGATACACCATCCCATACTTAAGTCACTGAATTGATAAACCTCAGGCATTTCCTGTATAGGTCCATGGCAGGTTTGGCAATTTTGTTTTCCCACTTTTACGTGTTGGCTGTGGTTGAAATATACATGATCTGGTAAATTGTGAATTTTAACCCATTGAATAGGCGATCCCTCTCTATCATATTTTTTTGTATCCGGGTTCCAACCTGCATATTCATATAACTTTTTTATTTCTGCAGTTCCATCTACTATTCCGCCATCTTCTTTTACAATAGGATCACCTTTATATTCTTTAATTGCTTTATGGCAATTCATACATGTATTTACAGATGGTATATTAGAGTATTTACTATCCTGAGCTCCACTATGGCAATACAAACAATTTATTTGATTGGCGCCTGCATGTACTTTATGAGAATAATATATTGGTTGTATGGGCTGATAATTTTTCATGCGGCCAAGCCCCATAGCGGCATTGATTGTTTTATATCCACCAAAACAAAACAACCCTATGATGGTAATCATCAAATAAGTTTTGTTTCTATAAAAAGGAACAGGTTCTGTACGGATAATGCCATCTTTTTCATCTGCCAATTTGCGAAGACTACTATTTACCTGTAAAAGTATAAATGCTATTAATGCTAATATTAAAGTAAGAATACCAAATAACAGGGAATTATCTTCTGCAGGTTGAGTACCGGTTGGTGTTTTGGCAACTGGCGCTACATAAGCGTCTGCATAATCTAATATTGCTACAATATCAGCCTCAGGTAGATTAAATTGCGTCATTTTAGAACCATACTTTGCCAATAATCCTTTAGCATAAGCATCTGTTTCTAACATGGCGTTTACGTTATTTACCCATTTTACAGACCATTCCGGGGTTGGAGCTCTTTTTCTTGCACCTTGCAAAGCGGGGCCTGTATATTCTTCAAGTGGTTTGTGGCAACTTGCACAATTGGCCTTAAACAGTGCTTCGCCATCCGCAGCATATAAAAATCCGGAAAAAGATGTTAATACAGTAAAGATTAAACCTACAAATAATTTGTTGAAAATTCTATTATAACGATTCATAAGACTTAGAACGGTGTCTTTTTGTGGAAAAATATCCTTCAGTGGTTGCAAAAATAAGGCAGGATATTGACATTATATCAACATTCTAAAAAAAAACTTATCCATATCTGGCTTCACTTTCAGCGGTTTGTTTACTTATCTACCTCTACTTTGTCATGTTTTTGTAAACAGATTTCAATCACTTTACTTTTTTTAAATTTGACATTCATTTCACAAAATTTTAGTTCATTTTTGCCGCATGTTCCAAAAATTGAAAAAACGATGGGGTGTAAACAACCTAAATCTTGTACTAATTATTTGCACTTTTGCAATTGGAGGTAGCCTGTGTGGAAAAGCTGGTGCCAAGTTTTTAGAATTAACTAATTTAAATAAAGGAATATTGTGGTGGCTTGCATATATTTTATCAGTTACAATTTTATGGCCTCTTTTTGTACTCGCTATTAGCATTCCATTAGGGCAGTTTGTTTTTTTTAAAAATTACCTGAAAAAGGTTTGGGAAAGAATAAGTGGAAGACATAAGGCAACTATACAGGTAGCCATTTTTGCAAGTGGTGCAGGTAGTAATGCCCAAAAGATTATTGATTACTTCAAAATGAAAACTTCCGTAAAAATTGCGCTCATTGTTTGTAATAATCCTGCTGCAGGGGTAATAGAAATTGCCAAATGTGAAGGTATTCCATATATAATAATTAACAACCAACAATTTTTTAATGGCGATAACTATCTACAATTATTGAAAGAGTATAAAATTTCTTTTATTGTACTAGCAGGCTTTTTATGGAAAATACCAGTATCCATCATTAATAGCTTTCCAAATAAAATAGTTAATATACACCCTGCCTTGTTGCCTAAATTTGGTGGAAAGGGTATGTACGGAAATCACGTACACCAGGCAATAATTGATAAGAAAGAAACAGAAAGTGGCATTACAATACATTACGTAGATGAATGGTACGATCATGGAAAAAGCATTTGCCAAATTACCTGCCCGGTTGAAATTGATGAAACGGCAGAAAGTTTAGCAAAAAAAATTCATTTGCTTGAGCATCAATATTATCCTAAAACAATTGCTGCATTGCTCAAAAAACTGAAATAGAAGTTAAAATATATCCTTACAACACTTAAATTGATATTGTTTCATAATATTGCCATCCCGCAATTAATTTTTTATTGAAACAACTGTACAAAATATTTTTATTGCTTGCCACCGCAATGCTTATAGCACATTTGGGAAAATCTCAAATTATTGTAAGCGGAACAGTGTACGATTCAACTAAATCAATACCACTAAAAGCGGTTTTAATACAATCGGGCAATAATAATGCAACTAGCACTGATAGTAATGGCCATTATTCCATTATTACTACAGAAAATGATTCCTTAACATTTATATACCAAGGTAAGCCCACGGCTAAATTTGCCGTAAAGCAAATTGACAATACAGGCAACTTTGATATAGCTCTGCATGTTCGTATTACAGAAAAATTTAAGCTTTTAAAAGAAGTTAAAATTTACAGCAAAAATTACAGACAAGATTCTTTACAAAACAGGGAGCAATATGCCAGTATTTTTAAATACAAACGGCCTGGCATTAGCCCAATTACCGATTCTTATACCGGTGCTGTAGGGATGGATTTGAATGAACTGATTAATATTTTTAGATTCCGGAGAAACAAGCAATTAAAAAGAATGCAGGTACGCCTGATGGAACAAGAAAAAGATAATTACATAAATTATCGCTTTAATAAAACTACAGTAAGAAGAATAACAAAGCTACAGGGAAAGGAACTAGACCTTTTTATGAGAGAATACAGGCCAGATTTTGACTTTACTGAGAATAGCAGCCTGGTTCAATTTTATCAATACATCTTAAATGCATCTTATCAGTTTAAAAGAGAGCTATTATTACGAGACAAAACAAGGGACAGTCTATTATCACGTCCCGCCCCAGTATTGATAAAATAATAAGCTATTAGTTTTTTAAAAAAACCGAAGTTGTTATACTCCGGTTTTAAATAAATATGATACGTTTAAAAAAATGACACTTAAAAATCTGCACTTTTCGGAAACCTCGGAAAAGGTATAACATCCCTAATGTTAGCCATACCGGTTACAAATTGCACCAACCGCTCAAAGCCAAGACCAAAGCCTGCATGTGGGCAAGATCCGTACCTGCGGGTATCCAAATACCAATTTAATTCATCTGCCGGAATATGCATTTCTTCCATTCTTTTGGTTAGCTTTTCCAACCTTTCTTCCCGCTGACTGCCGCCAACGATTTCGCCAATACCCGGCGCTAAAATATCCATGGCAGATACTGTTTGTCTTCCTGGTTGGCAACCATCATCCATACGCATGTAAAATGATTTTATAGCAGCAGGATAATTAGTTAGTATTACTGGTTTTTTAAAATGCTTTTCTACCAGGTACCGCTCATGCTCACTTTGCAAATCTATTCCCCAGCCTTCTATCAGGTATTGAAATTTCTTTTTCTTGTTGTGGTTGCTTTCTCTTAAAATTTCAATAGCCTCGGTGTAAGTGATACGCTCAAAATTATTATTTACTACAAAATCCAGCTTTTGCAGCAAACCCATTTCGCTGCGATCGTTTACCGGCTTTTGCTTTTCCTCTTCTTCTAAGCGTTGCGCTAAAAATTCCAGATCTTCTTTATTATTATGTATAGCATATTGAATGATGTATTTAATAAATTCCTCTGCAAGGTTGGCATTGTCTTCCAAATCATAAAAAGCCATTTCGGGCTCTATCATCCAAAATTCTGCAAGGTGCCTTGTGGTATTACTATTCTCTGCCCTAAACGTAGGCCCAAAGGTATAGATATCGCTAAAGGCCATGGCCGCCAATTCGCCTTCCAACTGACCGCTTACAGTAAGGTTAGTGCTTCTGCCAAAAAAATCTTCTTTAAAATTAATAGTACCATCTTCATTTTGAGGTGCAGTACCATCTATAGGCAAAGTGGTTACCCTAAATGTTTCACCCGCCCCCTCAGCATCGCTTGCGGTAATAATAGGTGTATGTAAGTACACAAAACCTTTTTTGTTAAAAAACTCGTGTACGGCAAAAGCAAGTGAGTGGCGCACCCTAAATATGGCACCAAAAGTATTGGTGCGAAAACGCAGGTGGGCTATTTCTCTTAAAAATTCCAGGCTATGCTTTTTGGGTTGTAATGGAAATTTTTCTGCATCACTATCACCCAATATTTCAATCTCAATGGCTTTTAATTCAACTTTTTGCCCCTTGCCTAACGAAGGAATTATCTCTCCGGTAGCTTTAATGCAGGCTCCGGTAGTAATTCTTTTTAAGAGGGCATCATCAAACTTGCCCAATTCGGCTACTATTTGCAGGTTATTATTGGTACTACCATCATTTAGTGCAATAAACTGGTTGTTTCTAAATGTACGTACCCAACCCATAACAGTGGCCTGGTAATTGGCTGTTTCACTATTTAACAGCGCTTTTATTTTCGTTCTTTTGTTGAACATTTTATCTCTTTTTTGTGGCTGCAAATATAAGGTTTTGTCTTCATGAGGGGTATAGCACCCCTTTTCATTTTTTTGTGTACCATTATAAATAACTACAGGTAGGTATTGTACGTGAGCTTACATACTTTTTTCGGCTTTATCCCTGCTTTTCGCTGCTACTACGGCACAAAACCCCTCACACAAAGCCTCACCGGGGTATCCGCTTCAATCAGGCGTAGGTTTTGGGCAGCAGTAATGCTGTTGAACATTTATTATACATGGTTTAAACCCAGTATAAAAATTGAATGACTATCCGTAAAAAGGTGCAAACAAAAGATTAACTCCATACTACAACTTTTCCGCTTCAATCTTCGAGTTCCTTTTCCTTTGGAGAAGGGTTGGGATGAGGCCACATGTCACAATTTTAATGAAAATTATCTATTTTATAAAGTTGCACTCAATTGCGGATAGTCATTAAAAATTGTAACAAGGCAATTGTTGCTAATCTTATTTACAATTTAATTCATTCCTTTTTTTGTAACAATCAGCTTTAAAGCATTCGCAGGCGGGTTTCTGTGTGGCGGATAGGTGCATGGCAGAACCCGCCGCTATTACTGCAGGGTGTTAAATGCACTCCTTGTTAAAAAATAATTTTTCAAACTTGAACATACATTATGGATAGCGGCAACATCCACTACAATGGTGCAAAGATTGTAGTAGAGCTTTAATACCAACCACCCCTTGGTACTCCAATGGAGGGGAATTAGAAACTCGAAAATTTGGAAACACTTTAGAATAGCAGCAACATCCACTACAATGTTGCAAAGCTTTTAGTGAAGATTTGGAGCGTAATCTAATACCAACCAACCCTTGCCACTCCAATAGAGGGGAATTAGAAACTCGAAAATTTGGAAACACTATTAAGATAGCAGCAATCAATCCCCTCTAGTGGGGTTAAATGTGGTTACACTCATTGCTTATAATACTCATCCGAGGTTACTGTATGTTACTGTTAAATAAAAATCTACTCAATTAAAAGAAATAACCTTGCCCGGCTGCAATTATTACCGTGTATATTTCATTGCATTAATTAGATAATGTTGTTAGTTGCAACCAAAATTCCTCAATTTTTAATATAGCACTTAAGAAATCACTCATTTCAAGTGGTTTTTTTACATAACTATTACAGTGGTTTTCGTAGGCGGTATCCAAGTCTTTTTGATTAGAGGAGGTAGTAAGCATAATAACCGGTATTTTTTTAAGAATTACATCGGCCTTAATCTGCTTCAAAACCTCATGGCCATTCATTATGGGCATGTTAATATCCAACAGGATAAGATCAGGCTTTTTTGCATCAGTAAATGCGCCTCTTTTAAACAGAAAATCGAGGGCTTCCTTACCGTTTTTCGCAACGCTGATGGCTGTTTTAACTCTGCATTCTTCAAAAGCTTCCTTTGTAAGTAAAATATCTCCTGCATTGTCATCCACCAAAAGTATGTGGGCAAGTTTCATTGGTTGATTATCCATGTTATTTAATTTTGGGAATTGTAAAATAAAATACGGTGCCTGCTCCTGCTGCAGACTCAAGCCAAATGCGCCCACCTAAAAATTCAACATGTCTTTTGGCAATAGATAAACCTATTCCTGTTCCGTTGTACTCATCCTTATTGTGCAGTCGTTGAAAAATTACAAATATTTTATTATGAAATTGAGGTTCTATTCCTATCCCATTGTCTTTGATAGAAAATTGCCAATGTGTTTCATTTTCTACTGCGCTAATGTCCACTAGTAACTGTGTGTCTTTTTTCGAGTACTTTATTGCATTGTCGAGCAAACAATGC
>JBBQTZ010000012.1:0-39827 GCA_038234405.1 Chitinophagales bacterium | reverse complement strand
TGTTATAATGTCTGTGTAATAAGTATGTTTTAAAAACTCCCTATTTATATCAAGCAAAAAAGTATCGGAACAAAAGATATAATTAATGGTATCCAGGGAAGTATTACTATCGGTAAAAATGATTGGTATAAATGATTTGAGCTTTTTCCTGTTTTTAATATTGAATGTTCTATCAGCATTATTAAATTGTACTGTATTCATTGTTGGCATTTATTTAGTTAAACTCTAAAATATTTAACAGTAAAATTAAACAACGATACAAATAATTAATAAAGTTTAACCAGTTGTTGCCTAAGGAGATTAAATCAATATAAATTTGCTAACAAAAGCATTAGATGATAAAAAAGTTATCTCAAATACGAGAAGGGCAACCCGTTATTATAAAGTCATTTATAGATGATGAAATATTTTTGAAACTAATGGAAATGGGTTGCATTCCTGGTGAAACAATAAAAATAGACCATATAGCACCTTTAGGAGATCCAATATCAATAGTAGTTTCAGGATATAATTTAAGCCTTAGGCTAAATGAAGCAGAAAAAATACTAGTTGAAGAAATATAAACCTATAAATTACCAACAGAGTAAAATGAAAATTGGATTATATTTTGGTTCTTTTAACCCGATACACACAGGACATTTAATAATTGCCAATCACTTTATTAATAATACAGACTTACAACAGGTTTGGTTAGTGGTATCACCTCATAATCCATTAAAACAATCAAACTCCCTATTAAATGAATATCATAGGTTACACCTTGTACAAACTGCAATAGAAGGAGAGAAAAATCTTAAAGCCAGTAAGGTGGAATTTACGTTACCAAAACCATCCTATACAATAGATACCTTAATGTACTTAGAAGAAAAATATCCTGCAAATACATTTACTATCATTATGGGATCAGATAGTTTTAAGAACATCAATAAGTGGAAAAACTATGAGACACTTTTAAAAAAATACTCCATTTATATATATCCACGACCCGGTTTTGATAAAAATGAAAGGCTTACTGAAAAAACAAAAATTGTAAAAGCTCCCCAAATAGAGATATCGAGCACGCAAATAAGAAAACTTATTAAAGAGAAAAAATCTATCCGGTATCTTGTAACCGATGCGGTAAAAGATGAAATAGAAAATAATAATTATTACAAGTAATTATGACAAATAACCAAGAACAACACAAATTATTACAATGTAAGGTGGTAATAATTTTGTATAATTTAATAATAAAAAGGTACCTGCAACTACTATAATGTTAAAAAGACCAGCAATATCTAAAGTAGATGATGAAATATCTTTGAGCAGATATAAAGTTGCCGCCCACATAAAACCCACAACTACAGCTTTAATACCTTCCAAAGCACGATAAACAACAATATATTTTTTTAAATATTCCCATACCGGAAAAAAAAATAAAACTAGTAATGCACTAGGTAAAAAAATGGCTACAGTACCTAGTAAAGAACCTAGTATTTGATATTTTACACCTTTCTCTTTTAAAGCTATGCCACCCGTATAAGATGCAATGGAAAAAACAGGGCCAGGAATAGCCCGTACAATGCCAGCGCCAATTAATAATTCATCCCGGTTTATACTAATTATGTTAGATTTTTTATCAGTGAATTTTTTGTCCGTTGGGCGGGCAACATACTGATCAACCATCATAGGTATTAAAACATCTCCACCACCAAATACAAAACTACCAAACCTATAAAAGTTTTCAAAAAGATTGTAGGCTTTTCTATTGTCCCATTCTTGTTTACGGGCTGTTTCGCTAAGTAAACCTGCAACAATAAATATCGTAGCAAATAACCAAAGATTAGTCCACCGTATTTTTTTTACACTTCTTTTTTCATTATTAGGAAATCTTTTATTACTAAAGTTTGTAACTATTCCACCTAAAAAAATAAACACAGGAAATATCCAGGGTACCTTAAAAAAAAGGAAAGTTAATACCATAGCCACAAGCATAATAACCTGCGTTATTAAATTTGTTACGGATATTTTAAAAGATGTAAAAGCTGCGAATGCTAAAAACCCAATTGCCATTTCTGGTATAAATTTAAAAATATGCGATTGCGCATTAAAAGAATTAGCAGAATATACAAAAAAAGATAATGCACACATTATAATAGAAGCGGGCAATATCCAAATAAGAAGGGTAACTACGGCTAAGGGAACTCCTCCCCTTTTATATCCAATTAAAGTGATAGTTTGTGTAGAAGAGGCACCAGGCAACATCTGGCAAAAAGATATATAATCCATTAACTCTTCCTTTGTAATATCCTTTCTCTTTTCTACAAAGGTTTTCATCATCATACCTAAATGACCCTGAGGCCCACCAAAAGCAGTAATACTATGGTAAAATACTGATTTTAAGAAAGGTATATGTCGTATAAATTTCAAAAGAAAGGCTTTTAAATACTATTTTTTTAAACCAATTTCAATTAACCTTTCATTTAAATAATCGCCTGCCGAAATATCGTCGTAGTGTATTGGGGCAATTTCAGTAACACAACTATCTATACAATGTAAACTCATAGATGATTTTGGATGTAGAAAAAATGGAATAGAGAAACGTGATGTATGCCACAAATCTCTTGAGGGATTTACTACCCTATGCGTAGTGCTTCTAAGTTTATTGTTGGTTAGTCGTTGAAGCATATCACCAACATTAACCACAATTTGATCGGGCAATGAAGTTACCCCTACCCACTCATTGGTTTTAGTTAAAATCTGTAAACCATCAGCAGATGCACCTACAAGTAAGGTAATTAAATTAATATCTTCATGTTGTTCTGCCCTTATGGCCGAAGCTGGTTCAGAAGTAATTGGAGGATAATGAATAGAACGAAGTATCGAATTACCATTGTAGATATACTTATCAAAATAAAATTCATCAAGTCCTAAATACAAAGCAATAGCCTGTAATAAATGTGTACCTGATTTCTCAAATGCACGATAGGCATTATTGAAAACGCTATTAAAATCTTCTAACTGAGCAACAATAACATTATCCGGATAATGCTCTTCAGTAAAACTATCTCTGGCTATTTGACCATATTGAAAAAATTCTTTTAAATCTGGCGCAATGCTTCCTTTTGCATGCTCTTTACCAAAACTTGTATAGCCACGCTGCCCCGCAAGATCTTTAATCTCAAACAATTTTTTTTGATCTGAAGGCAATGAGAAAAATTCTTGTGCGTTTTTATATAATGCCGTTATTAGTTCACTGGAAATACCATGGTTTTTTACGGCTACAAAACCAACATCTTCGTAGGCATTACCTAATTGGGAAACAAAAGATGCCTTTAAGTTAATATCATTACTTAAAAAATCGGATAGGTCTACTGAAGGAATCGTCATAGTTAGTTGATTTAGCTAAATTTACTGTAAATTCTAATTAAAAATAATGGAATAAAAAAATATGTATATAATAATTTTTAAATATATAAAGATATTCAATCTCTTTCTTTTTATTTGTTTAATAACGTTGTTCTCTTGCTCTAAAAAAAATTATATCAATAAACAAATGTATAGTTTTAAAAGTATAGATGGTAAACCAGATTATGCCAATCAAAACTATTGGGCAGCTCATCCGTGGAAATGGGACCCATCGGATAGTTTACCAGCACAAAATATCAAAGAAATTTTAAAAGATAGTATTGTCGATATATTTTTTATACATCCAACAACATTTACAGATAACGAAGACGAAAGTTGGAATGCCGCCATAGACGATTCAATACTAAATATAAAAACAGACTATTCAGCTATTTTATACCAGGCAAGTGCTTTTAATGAAAACAGCAGAGTATTTGCGCCAAGGTACAGACAAGCGCATTTAAGAACTTTTTATACGGATAATAAGTTTCAGGCAGGGGTTGCATTTGAAAAGGCTTATACTGATGTAAAACAGGCATTCAATTACTATTTAAAAAATTATAATGCTGGCCGGCCAATTGTTATTGCCTCTCACAGCCAGGGTACCATACATGCAGGAAGAATTTTAAAAGAATTTTTTGAAGATAAACCTTTACAAAAACAGTTAATCTGTGCTTATGTAATAGGAATGCCAATACCAGATAACTATCTAACTATTATAAAACCATGTAGAGATTCGTTAGCTACAGGATGTTTTGTAGGTTGGAGAACCTTTGAAAAAGGATATATTGATACAAATTATGTAAGCAAAGAAAAATTTAAGAGTATAGTTGTTAACCCACTATCCTGGCGCTTAGATTCTGTTTATGCTCCGGCAACATTAAATTTAGGCGGTGTTTTAAAAAACTTTAATAAAGTAAAACCAAATGCAGTTGATGCTCAAATACACGGTAATATACTTTGGGCGAGTAAACCTAAATTTTTTGGAAGTATATTTTTAAGAGAAAAAAATTATCACGTAGGTGATATTAACCTTTTTTATGAAAATATAAGGGTTAACCTACGTGCAAGGGTTAAAAACTATTTTTATACTAAAGACCATACTGTAAACTGATTTCCAGCATTCTTTTTATTGGTTTTAAAGCCGCAATACGCAATGCTTCATCCATAATTATTTCAGGAGTTTCATATTCCATGCATAGATATAATTTTTCTAATGTATTTAATTTCATGTGGGGGCAGTCATTGCATGCACAACTATTATTGGGCGGAGCAGGTATAAATACTTTTGTGGGACTCAATTGCTGCATTTGATGTAAAATACCAGTTTCGGTAACTACTATAAATTCATTTGAATTACTTTTTTGAGAATATTTTAATAATTCAGTTGTACTTCCAATATAATCAGCAACAGATAAAACAGCATCTTCACATTCAGGATGTGCTATAATTTTTGCTTTTGGATGCCTTACTTTAAGCTTAATTATTTTTTCTAAACTAAATATTTCATGTACCATACAACTGCCATTCCATAAAACCATGTTTCGGCCAGTTTTTTTATTAAGATATGCACCAAGGTTTTTATCAGGCGCAAATATTATCTCCTGATCCTTTGGTAAACTATCTAAAATTTTTTCTGCATTACTGCTAGTACAAATAATATCGCTAAGTGCCTTAATACCAGCGCTACAATTAACGTAAGTAATTACTAAGTGATTGGGGTATTTATCTTTAAAGAGTTTGAATAGTGCAGGAGGTGCACTATCACTCAATGAACAACCAGCCTTTAAATCTGGTAGTAGCACTTTTTTAGCAGGATTTAATATTTTAGCAGTTTCTCCCATAAAATGAACCCCTGCAAATACAATGATATCAGCCGTGGTTTTTTCTGCTTGCTGTGCTAAACCAAGACTATCGCCAATAAAGTCAGCAACATCTTGTATATCAGGCTCCTGGTAATAATGAGCAAGTATAACTGCATTCTTTTCTTTTTTTAGCCGATCAATTTCAGCAAATAAATCTATTGATGGATCTACATCAATATCTAAAAAAC
Organism: Chitinophagales bacterium; assembly: GCA_038234405.1. Classification (GTDB taxonomy): domain Bacteria; phylum Bacteroidota; class Bacteroidia; order Chitinophagales; family Chitinophagaceae; genus Ferruginibacter. The sequence goes on along the minus strand of JBBQTZ010000012.1, from coordinate 34,387 downwards.
CAGTTGTATTAATTTTTGATAATGCTATGTTGATATCTTTCATAATAGTCTTTAATAGTTTTTATTTTAAATTAACCTATTAATACTAGGGCTGTTAATATGTGGAAATAAATTTTTTAAAAAATTTGCAATTATTAAAATTACTATCTTATTAACCAACATCCACAAGTAATTAACATTTTATATTTTTTTAAAACTTAGTAATAATACCATATTCCATGTGGTTTTTACGTTTTACAAATACTTTTTTAAACATTGGTTAATAAAAAAGTATGAGGATAATAATTAGTACAAAACTATAAAAAGCAATGTTATTGAAAGTGGTATATCTTATACCTCATCCACAAAATTAGCTGGAGTATTGATATAAAATCAAAGTTTTACCTTAATTATCCCCCAAAAGGAAATGATAAATATTGATTTGCCAACATTAAATTAACATTATTAACACCGCATGTTAATAGCTCAAAAACATACCTGTTATTTATAACTATCCCGTATTAAAGTATAATATAAAAAACACCCATTAATTATTTTTATAAAAAAAGTAAAGCAGTTATAATAAGAAGCTTGTAAACCTACATGTAAACCTATATGTAAAGCACTTTAGAGCACTTATTTTTAAAAATAGATATAGTTTTTTACCCTATTTTTGCCGTCCATTTTAATTAATTATACAAATGCAGATTATTCAAAACATTCGTGAAAAAGGAACAGCCATAGTAATTGCTGTAATTGCCCTTAGCTTAATTGGATTTATTTTAATGGATGCTAACTTAGGAAGCAGCCGTAACAATGCATCAGGCACAAGTACCATTGGTAAAATAAATGGTGAAACTATTGATAGTAAAGAGTTTACTGATAAAGTAAAGCAGATTGAAGATCAATATGGAGGAAGAGTAAGTGGTGCACAAACTAATATGATACGCCAAAATGCGTGGGATCAATTAGTTGCCGAAAAGGTTTTAATAGCAGAATTTGATAAACTTGGTTTAACTTTTTCTTCAAAAGAATTAAGTAGTATTATGTTTAGTGAAGATGCTCCGCAATCATTAAAACAAGCATTTACTGATAAAACTACGGGTCAGTACGATATTTCAAAAGTTCAACAGTGGTGGCAAACAGCAAAAAAGTCCAAGGGGGAACAACGTGATGCTATAGAGTCTCAGGTTGTTGAACCTATCAAATTACAATCTTTATACACAAAATACAGTAGTTTAATTGCAGCTAGTGGCTACTACCCCACCTGGATGAAAGAAAAAGAAGCAGCCGACAATAAAGCTTTTGCAACTATATCTTATGTAGCTGTGCCATACGCTGTTATACCAGATAGTACAACTAAAGTAAGCGACAATGAGATTATTGAATATGTATCTAAACATAAAGCATTATACAACCAGGAAGGTGGAAGACTTATTGGTTATATAGGATTTAGTGTAAACCCAACAACAGCCGATACTATAAAAACATTTGATAATGTGGTTGCACTTAAAAGCGATTTTTCAAAAGATACCAACGCCAAAGTATTTGTATCCAGAAATATGAGCAGTAAAGATTATAAGGAAGAATATGTATTAAAATCGAAACTAACAATGGCTGCCAAAGATTCAGTTTCTGCCTTAGCAACAAATGCTGTGTATGGTCCGTACCTTGATGGAAAAGATTTTGTACTGGCAAAGATGTTAGCTACCAGGCAATTGGCAGATAGCGTAAAGTGCCGTCATATATTAATAGGTACAAAAGATCCACAATCTGGCCAGCTAACCTTAGCAGATAGTATTGCAAAGAAAAGAATTGATAGTATTGAAACAGCAATAAAAGCTGGAGAAGATTTTAGTAAAATGGTATTGCTATATAGTGACGATGAGGGAAGTAAACAAAAAGGAGGAGAATATGATTTCTCATCTTCACAATTTACAACGCTTGCTAAAGAATTTGCTGAAACTATATTTTATGGAGCTGCAGGAGATAAAAAAGTAGTACATACAGATTTTGGATGGCATTATATAGAAGTATTAAATCAGAAGAATTTTGAGCCAGCGTATAAATTAGCTTATGTAGCTAAGGAAATTATAGCAAGCGACGAAACAGTAAATACAGCAAGTTCAAAAGCTAATAAACTTTCCGGAGAAGCAAGAGATGCAAAAGCTGTTGAAGCTTATGTAGCAAAAAATGGCTTACAAAAAATTGATGAGCCTACGCTGATAAAAGAAAATGATTATCAATTAGGTGCTTTGCAAGATGCAAGACAATTAATTAAATGGGCTTTTGAAGCAAAGCAGGGAGATGTAAGTGAGCCGTTTAGCGTTGGTGATCAATTTGTAGTTGCTGTCTTAAACAAAATTCAGCCAGAGGGATTACCAGATGCAAAAATGGCGAGACCAATGGTAGAAATGATTGTAAAAAATGAGAAAAAAGCAGCTCAAATAAAAACAAAATTAACTACTACAGCTACTTTACAAACAGCCTCTGCTGCTTACAATATTCCGGTAGCAACCGCAGGAGCAGACTCTACCCTTACCTTTAGCACTCAAATTATTAACGGTGTAGGACAAGAACCAAAAGTAATTGGTGCATCTTTTAATAAAGCATATCAAACAAAAGTATCTGAACCAATTGCAGGCAACAACGGTGTTTATGTAATAAAAGTTAACACTATCGGTACCAAGCCAGCTAGTACACCAGAAGAAGCAACAAGACAAGCTGCTGACAGAGCAAGAACGATGGCTCAGCAAATAAATTCAGGTTGGTTTGAATCGTTGAAAAAATTGGCAACCATTAAAGATGATAGAAGTAAAACAAACTAAATAGTAATACTACACTTATTACAACAGCCGGATAAAATTTTATCCGGCTGTTGTATTTGATACCTGTTGTATAGTTAAAATTTTTAAATTTTGTATAATAGAAAAGTTTGCCATCAAATGGCCATGTATAAATTGTAATTTTGTGGCATGAGCGATATCATTACAAATAAAGTTACCGAAAGTGTGTTGGTAACAATCAATCTGGAAGATTATTATCCAAAAGAAACTGTGGAAGTATTTGATTTGAAGGACTATTTATTTATGGGATTAATTTTAAAAGAAAAAGATTTTAGGGAATCGTTAAAAAATCTTGATATTAATACTTTTTCGCAAAAAATAGTTACAGTTACCTGTAGTACTGATGCTATTATTCCGGTGTGGGCTTATATGCTCGTAACAAGTTTACTACAGCCTGTTGCCAGGGAAATATATTATGGTACAGCAGCAGAAGCATCTACTAAACAATTAATTGCAAATATTGCCCAAATTAAGGTACAAGAATACGCAGAAAAAAGAGTGGTTATAAAAGGATGTGGAGAATTGCCCATTGGTGAAGCTGCCTATTTAGAAGCAACAAAAGTATTAAGACCTGTGGTAAAAAGTATAATGTATGGCGAACCCTGTAGTACTGTTCCTATCTTCAAAAGAAAATAATCCCATTTTATTTTATCCCATTTTTTGGAATGCTAGATGCACTGTTAAAAGGTTTTGCTATAAGTTTATTACTGGTTTTTTCAGTAGGTCCGGTAGTATTTACTATCATTAAACAAAGTATTAATAATGGCAGGGTAGGCGGATTTAGTTTTGTAGGCGGTGTTTGGCTGAGTGACTTATTTTGGGTTATACTCAGTAATGTATTCTCAGAATTGGTAACAGAAATGCTACACTTTAAAAAAGAAATTGGAATTTCTGGCAGTATCTTTTTGATAGCATTGGGTATTTATTATCTCTTTTTCAAAAAAATTCATTTAAAAGAAGAAGAGGCACTTATAAAAATTACAACAGGTACTCATGCAAAACTTGTTTTATCTGGCTTTTTACTTAATTCTGCAAACCCGGCAGTAATGGCTTTTTGGCTAACTACAGCCACCGCAATAGCAGTAACAAACACAGTACAACAAAGAATAATAATTTTTTCTACCGTTATAGTTATTAATACAACTGTAGATGTTTTAAAGGTTTTATTAGCCGGAAAAATTCGTAAAAAACTTAATGAAAAGAATATATCACTAATTAATAAAATTTCTGGTTTAATCTTATTGATATTTGGGGTATTATTGATAGCAGGGCTTTATTATACATCCTAAATAGCGGGTTAACAAAAAATTTCAACATGAAAATTTTACTATTTCTCTTTACTATAATTCTTTCACAGCTTCTTTTTTCACAACCATCAGACTTTCTTTTATTAAAAAAGTATAAAAAAACAATTACAACTTATTTTCCGGGCACCAATATTGGCTTTTTTACAAACACCGGTGCTTTTATACAAGCAAATATTACACAAATAAAAAATGATACACTCTATTTAAAACAGTATATAGTACGACAAGTACCAACCCAGCTAGGCATTTACGTTTTAGATACAGTCAATAGCTATTTATATCAATACCATTATAATCAAATAAAATCTATAGGAAAAACAGGCCGTAGATTTGATTTAAATGGGAGCGGTGCTATTTTAATGGGTGGCGGTGTATTGTTATTGGTGGGAAGTGCTGTTGTGTTTTTAGCAGACAATAAAAATTTTAGTCCGGAGTTAATGGGTGCAGCCGCAGTGCTTACTGGTATTGGTTATTTATTATCAAAAGTAAAAAATAACAGTATTGTAATAAAAAAAAAATATTCTTTAGTTTATGTACAGGCAATAGCTAACCCTAAAAAGTAACCATTATATTGTGATGTTATAAGCGCTAATAAACTATGAAAAAAGCCTGGAGTTTATTCAAAAAAATTCTTCTTTGGTTATTTATTCTTCAATTGGTATACATTTTTATGTGTAAATGGATAAATCCGCCTATTACTATAACTCAGGTGGTTAGTTTATTAAAGGGTTATGGTTTACAAAGAGATTATGTATCTTTTAATGAAATGAGCCCTACTATAAAACTTGCTGTAATAGCAAGTGAAGATCAGCAATTTGCAGACCATGATGGGTTTGACATAAAAGCAATAAAAAAGGCTATCAATTATAATAAAAAGCATCCCACCAAAACAAGAGGCGCAAGTACTATTAGCCAACAGGTGGCCAAAAATGTTTTTTTATGGCAAGGCGGCGGATTTTTTAGAAAAGGGTTGGAAGTATATTTTACTTTTATGATTGAAAAAATATGGGGTAAAAAAAGAATTTTAGAAACCTATTTAAACATTGCAGAAACGGGCAAAGGTATCTTTGGAGTACAAGCCGCCGCAAAAGCATATTTTAATAAAGATGCAAAAAATCTATCAAAGGCAGAAGCAGCAAAAATAGCAGCCTGCTTACCTAATCCCAAAATATATTCAGTAATACCATTGAGCAGGTATGTTGCCAATCGCTATGATAATATTATGCAGCAAATGAATAATTTAAATGACGATGCAGCAATTGATGCTATAGTAAAATAAAAAAGCATCTTATTTATGTAAGATACTTTAAATACTGTTGAGTATCTGTAACTGTAGCGAATTTACAGCCTCCCCGTTACAAATAACCAATTACAACTATAAAGTTGAATTTTAAAATTAATAGCAAAACTTATAAATGTCAGCCAGGGTTGCCGCTGATGCTTGAACATAGTCGATGTTACATTCTATAAGCGCTGGTTTAATAAATAATTTTTTAGTGGAAGTGTATTGATGAAATAAAAGAAATTAATTTTCCATCTTTTAGCAGAGAAAGTCTTTCAACTAACAAAACACAAGTATCAAATTCGAACAGATTAATAAAATGATTCTATACATCTAACTAGCTCATATATTTTAGTACTTGGATTTCGATCATGGTAAGGGATATTTCCCAAAAAAGCTGCTTCCAATGCTAATGCTCGTTGTATTGCATTTGCTTGTCTGGGAGGTAATAACGGTCTAACAAAAGCAATGAAATTTTGCTTTTGTTTCATCGCCTCTTTGTAATCAAAATGCACATTACCTGTTACAACTTGCATTTCCGGTGATTGCATTGGAAGCGTTTGGAAAATGACAGTGAGCCTGTCATAAATATATCTTCGATGCTGCCATTGCCCCGGGGTTACATCTTCAAAATGTAAAAGTATCCACAACTCAAAGACATCATTACTCCATGCTACTTTAAGCCCTGCTGCCTGAGCAGTTTGAATGGCAGTTGAAAATTTAATTTGATATATAGGATTTAAAGCTTCTTAATTTTGCACTTCTGCATCTCTATCATAAATGCACCAAATATTTTGGGTAATACCTGGTGTTAGCTGATATCCTCCGGCAATGGGTTGCATTAAACCTTCATCTAAACAATACTTAATAGTATTAAGGTAATTTGTGTAATCACTTTTTTGATCTTCAACAAAATTTATTTTCACCTTTTTGTCCCTTTGAAAAGAATGAAAGTATGCAGGTTCATTTACTTTGTCTTCGCAAAAAAAAATAAATGTTGTTGTAGTATCTGCATTTCTTTCTTCAGCGAGTACGAGATCCCATGCATCCGGCATATTAAGAATGATTAAGAAGATTATCTGCATCAGTTTTTTTATTCCTAAGATTTCCTAAATAAGGAAGTGCACCATAAAAACCTGCTAAATATTGACGAGCAAAATCAGCATTATTTCTAATTCCCTTTAAATCAGATAATGCATATAAAATAGTTTCCTCTTTGCTGGACTTTTCTGTAAAATAAACTTGATCTCGCCGTAATATTTCAGGGTCAAGTAAGTTAGTATCATGATTTGTAAAAAGTAATTGTGCGCCGGCTTTGTTTACTTCAGGATCGTTGAATAATCCAATTAACTTTTTAAGTAAACAAGGATGAAAATTATTATCGATTTCGTCACTTATAAAAATTCCTCCGTTTGCAAAAATTTCATTGAGCCACCCTATATATGAATAAAATTTTTGAGTTCCCGCTGATTCGTTTTCCCTTAAAGATAGTGTAGTGGATCCTTTCGGAATCCCTTCCTGGTTGTAAATTTGCTTTTGAAGTAATACAACCGGAATGCTAGATTCTTCGCTATCTTCTAATAAGATACTTGTATAATCTAAGCCAGCTTTTTTTAGCCATTCGAGAACAAGTTCATTTTTACCTTCTTCAAGGAGGCTATTTGTTCGGGTGTTTCTTGAATTTATCATTCTTTGCCTAGGTAAAGACCTATATCTCATGTCAAACTCTTCTACAGTTATTTTATTAGAAATAAACCCACGTATAGAACTTGATATTCGGCCATCGTATGCAGAGACAAATGTTATAAATAAGGTATCAGTTCTCAACTTTTCTAAAGGTAATTTTAAACCTTCATCAAACCACTCGTTATTATTTTTTATAGCTTGTTTAGTTCGTTTAAAATACCATGTTTCATTTTTATCTGCAGGTCCATATAACCATTCTTGATGTATTTCTCCATTGTATCCTAAAGAAAAACCATAACGGTACCTTTTGGTATTTATCAACAAATAAACTTGGAAATAACCGGCATTTTGGTCTTGCTCATCAGTAAGCTTAAACGGTTCAATTATAAAGTCGGGCACTCCTTCAGATTCTAGCGAACTTTTAACCATTCTCTTAAAAAGGTGAAAAGCTTTAATTATATTAGACTTTCCACTTCCATTTGGGCCATAAATTCCTATCGTTTTTAATACTTTGCTGCCGGATATTTCGACTATATTCCTATCGTCAAGAAGTTTATTTTCGGAAACTAAATTAGTGGCTCTAAAATCCAGTGTTTGAATTTTATGCAAAGAACGATAGTTACCTATGGAGAATTCTAGAAGCATTTTATTGAAATTTGCTATTTTTAAGCAAATTAAGTAAAAGCAATGAGGTATTTAGTAATAATTACCAATTAGATAGTAATCAATTGGGTAAATCTGTATGAAATTAACAACTCTTGAAGGGTTTACAATAACCTACTCAGCCTCAGCTACAACTTCTGTTACTTCCGGTATCATCCGCTTCATCATTCCTTCTATACCAGATTTAAGCGTAATCATACTACTTGGGCAACCACTACAACTACCTTGCAACATAAGATTTACCCTTCCTGCTTCATAACTTTTAAATTGTATTGCTCCGCCATCCATTTCTACAGCAGGTTTTACATAGTTTTCAAGCAACTCTTTTATGCGCTTCACTATATCATCATCATCAGCACTTACCGTGTTGCTGCTTTCTTGTTTCATATTGGCAACAGCCTCTTCATTAACTACAGCTTTACCTTCCTCTAAATACTCCTTTAAAAATTGTTTAATGGTTGGTATTACATCCTGCCAGTCATCTGTTTCGTTTGTTTTGGTAAGGGTAATAAAATTACTTGCAATAAATACAGATTTTATAAACGGAAAAGTAAAAATTTCTTGCGCAAGCGGCGATGGTGCTGAGCTTGCTTCATCCGGAAAGTCGATACTTTTACCAGGATACAATAATTTGTTTGCAACAAATTTCATTGTTTCCGGATTGGGTGTCATTTCAGTATATATACTAATAATGGTGCTGCCTGTCTTTATCATGGTATTCTATTTATTAAATTGATTACAAAGTTAATGCTTACCCTTGCAAATTGTTTTATTTACACATTATACGCCGCTTTTTGGCGGTAATAATTTCTTAAATCGCAAATATTATCCCGTAATTTTATTTTTTACAACTATATCTAATTTGCTGTAACTATCAATTAAATTTACCTGCTTATGAAAAATCAAATAAAGCGTATAAAAAAAACAACCATTTTTCTTTTTTGTTTTATGATATGTACCAATATTTTGGCACAAAGAGTTAAACGTAAAGGTGTAGAACCAATAGATATATCAAAAACAAAAAAAGCAGACAGTAACACACCTGTTTTTACAATAAATCAATTGATGGGTAAATGGAAAGAAGTTGGAAGGATAGAAAAACCCACAACACAAATTGCGTTTACAGATACACTATTACTTAACTTTATATCTTCAGATTCTGTAACATCTAAACAAGGCAAACAGGTTACATATAAAGGAGGTGCCGAAATTGCAGCACCAGGCAATGTACTATTAGTAGCAGGTGATGTTTATACAGTTTTATCAATTGCTGCTGACAAAATAGTATTAGATAACCAGGAAAACTTTATTCATACATTAATAAAAGTGAATTAATAGTTGAATAAACCATCGGGTTTACTTATAATAGATTTTCAATTGCAAAATCTATTACTAACTTTTAGTTAAAAAAGCGAAACTATTAATCCTCTTCCTCTTCCTCTTCCTCTTCTTCAGATACCCCCCAAAACTCCTCAAGACAACGCCAGTATTTATCTTTTTCAACAAAAAAGCTTGTACTGCTTGTTATTTCTTCAGTATCTAAAAAGTGGTGCAACAGTATAGATGGTTGCTCGTACATTTTGGTGTAAAAATATAAAATGCGGGAGCCTTTAAAAGTTTTAGTTGCAGTATATAATGTATCAGATTGAGTTGTTAATAGCTCTATAACTTTGGTTTCTTCCTCCTGCAAAATAATAAGTGTATCGTTGTCTGGCAAACCATTTTCTGCCGGCGTGTATTCCATTGTAACACTTAACAACCAACCATACACTGGCTTAAAGAGAAAATTTTCATAATTTAAATTTACCAATGCTACCATTACATTGTCTTCTTCATCAACCCCTTCAATAATATTAAAACTATCTTCCGGTAATTCAATTTCAGAAGAATGACATTTTTCTACAAATTCTTTTTCTCGCCAGGTAAGATAATCGTTTAGTTTATTAATAGGTATAAGTTCTGATTTATCTTCTGGCTCAGCACTAAAAGAAAGGTCATCTATTTGCGTAGCAGCATTTATTTCACCTAAACCATTTTGAACATATATGCTCATAGCGGTTTGAAAATCTTCTTCTTCTTCAATATTGTACTGTTTGTGTGTAAGTACCAACGAAACTTCATCCGGATATTCATCTTCAACAATAGGATAAAAATGAAGCGTTTCTTCATTAAAATCTTTATCAAACATACGGATAGCCATATTTGTAAGCCCTACCGGTGGCTTATGGGCAGTAAATAGCCATCCTTTTAGTACCGGAGCTTTTTCTATTAGCTCCAGTACTTTTGAAAACAAGGCTATATCTCCATCAGCAGTAATAATAAGCTCTGAAGTATTTTCATCGTATTGCCCACCTACAGCTTTAAGCCATGGGTTATATTTATTTAATTCCTCTACAATGATGTCCAATAATTCATGTGCCTCTTCCTGAGAAATTTTGCTTAATTGTTTAAATGTACCTACATTTTTTACAAACCAGGCCCAAAAATCACTTGCTTCGTAAACACTTGTTCTCTTTTTAAAAATTGAATCTAATAATCCCATTTATTATAAACTGGTTAAAATTATAGAAAATTTATGCAGGGAAATTTAACCCTGTTTTATGCTAAAGGTAAAATCCTTAATTTGGCGTAATTCAACATTATTTTCTTTTCGCCATTTATGTCAAAAAGAACTGTTGCAATAGGGTTATGTGCAGCACCTTCCATACCTATTACTTCCCCATAACCAAACTTTTGGTGTTCAACTTTTTGTCCGGTTTGTAAATTACTGGTATCACTTGCTACAAAACCTGCAGAGGGTGTATGTTCCTTTGTTACAGGCTTTACAGGTACCATGTAGGCAGGTTTGCTTTTTTCTTCCAGGCTTGCAGGAGCATTGCCACCCCTGTTCATTCTTTCAAAAGCACTGCCCCATGCACTACTCTGTTTACTTTGGTTACGTATGCCACCGCCAGCAAAGCTTTTATCAAGATAATCTTCTGGCATTTCTTCTAAAAATCTACTAGGTTCATTTTGTTGCAATTGTCCAAAACGGTAACGGGCATTAGCATAGGTAAGCCATAGTCTTTTTTTGGCCCGGGTTATGGCTACATAAAAAAGGCGGCGTTCCTCTTCCAGCTCTTCCCTTGTATTAATGCTCATACCACTGGGAAAAAGGGTTTCTTCTAATCCGCCAACAAAAACACAACTAAACTCCAACCCCTTTGCCGCATGTATCGTCATTAATTTAACCGTGTCTGCATCTTCTTTACTGTTATCAGCATCTGTAATAAGGCTAATTTGCTGCAGGTAAGTACCCAGTCCCTTGTCGCCCACCTCCCCATCCTCTTCATTCATGGGCGTTTCAATAAACTCTTTAATAGAATTGAGCAATTCCTGCACATTCTCATACCTTGCTACACCCTCTGTAGTTTTATCATTAAAAAGCTCTTTTACTATAAAAGTGCTTTTGCCAATAATTATCGCTAAATCGTAGGCATTCCTTTTTTGTAATTCGCTTTGAAACATGCGAATCATTTGTACAAAATTATTAATAGCTTCTAAAGTGCCCGCCTTAAAACCATACAAAGAAGCTTTTTCAAGCACCTGCCATAGGGTAATATCGTTTGTATTAGCTGCCAGTACAGCTTTATCCATCGAAGTTTTTCCAATACCTCTTACAGGATAATTGATAATTCTTTTAAGTGCCTCTTCATCGCTTGGGTTAATTACTACCCTTAAATAGGCAATAAAATCTTTTACTTCTTTACGCTGGTAAAAAGATAGTCCACCATAAATGCGATAAGGTATATTCATTCGCCTAAGACTTTCTTCATAGCTACGGCTTTGTGCATTGGTACGGTAAAGTATGGCAAACTCATTATTAAAAAAATGGTTCCGCAGCTTTTCTTCCTGTATACTATCTGCAACATATTTCCCCTCTTCATTATCGGTTGCTGTACGTACTAATTTTATCTTTTCCCCATCGCCTTTATCTGTCCAAAGTGTTTTTGGTAATTGGTTTTTATTGTTGCTGATTACCACATTTGCCACGTTTAATATACTTTTAGTACTACGGTAATTTTGCTCAAGCTTTACTATTGTTACATCGTCATAATCTCTTTCAAACTGCAAAATATTTTCGATAGTAGCACCCCTAAAACTATAGATACTTTGGGCATCATCACCTACCACACAAATATTTTCATGCATAGCTCCCAGTAATTTTATTATTTCGTATTGAGAGGTATTGGTATCCTGGTATTCATCTATCATAATGTACTTAAACTTGCGCTGGTACTTGCTAAGCGCTTCCGGATGATATTTTAACAACTCATACATTTTAAAAAGCAGATCATCAAAATCCATTGCTCCGTTTTTAAAACAACGTTTATTGTAAGCATCATATATTTTGCCAAGCGAAGGCCGGTTAGCACGGGCATCTTCTTGTTGCAATGCAGTATCATTCAGGTATTCTGCAGGGCTTATCAGGCTATTTTTTGCAGAAGAAATTCTGTTGTACACTAGGTTGGGCTTATAAAATTTATCATCTAGCTCCATTTCTTTCAGTACCGTTTTTATAACACTTTTGGCATCATCTGTATCATAAATGGTAAAACTGACAGGATAGCCAATTTTGTTGGCTTCGCCCCTCAATATTCTTGCAAATACACTATGAAATGTACCAATGTAAAGGTTTCGGGCCTCGTTGTTGCCAAGGGTGCGTTCCACCCTTTCTTTCATTTCTTTTGCAGCCTTATTGGTAAATGTAAGCGCCAGTATATTAAAGGAATCAACATGATGATGACCAAGTAAATGAGCAATACGGGTAGTTAAAACCTTTGTTTTACCGCTACCGGCACCAGCAATAATCATGATAGGGCCATCTTTATGGGTAACAGCTTGCCGCTGCGGTTCGTTTAATTCGTCTAAATATTTAGGCATTGGGCGAAGGTACGAAAGCGGGGTTTGAGGAAAATGGGTGTTAAGAAATAATTATTAGTTGAATTGGGTGAAGCCCCTTTTTAACCCGGATTTTACAGTTGAGTTTATAGTGATGGGTTATACTACAATAAAGATATGGATTTGGGTTTTTGGGCTGATAAAATAGTATCCTATCGTAGGTCAAAAAAAATTCAGAAAGCCCTGACTATAAAGCATTTAAAGCTGTAATAACATTTCAACTGCAAAAGCTTAGGTTTAACACCATTGTATAAATGAGCTGATAAAGCATTAAACTTTACATAGATAGCTATATCTAAATAATTTAATAGTAAACAACAGCACATTACTACTAAAAATAATCCTTTGTATTTCTATAGGTTTTACACCTTGTAATTTTAATGTAATTGACAATTGGATTTATTGATAGTTGTACAACACCCCTTATTATTTTATAGTATGTAAAGCTGCAACAGAAAACATAGGAGAACATTTATATTTATTTATGCCAAAAAATCATGTAAAAAGGGGAGGTACCAGGCTAGATAGTTTTCATTAATTTGTATGATGGAAAAAGCCTGTTACGTTTTTTACTTGCTGCAAACTATTTTTGAACTGGTAAAGTTTAGATTGAAAAAACAGATAGTTTACTGCAAACTGGCAAATATGGCAAAAATATATACCAACGCAGTAGTACTTCACTTTAATATTGATGATTAAATTCAAAATAAAAAATACAGCAGCAGCGCTTAGACGAGCTGTAAAAAAATTGGTTAGTAACCGCATTTAAAGCGTTTAAAAAACGAACAACAAAAACGTATCCGCTTTGCCAAAACTATTTGAGGATTGGGTGGCAAGCTACCGGGAATAAATTATTCATTTACTACCATGAAAGGAAACTTATTATTGACGACTGAGTTTGCACAGGCTTTTGAACGCAGCATTGATATGCTGGATGCTTCCATCAAAGAAATGCGCCGGGTGGCTTACAATATGATGCCAGACGCCTTGGTTAAATTTGGTCTTGATACAGCATTACAAGACCTTTGCAATGATAGTAACCAAACAGGTGCGCTACGGGTAAATTATCAATCCTTTGGATTGGCTGATGTAAGTATAGAGCAAACTACAGCCATCGCCATTTATAAAATAGTGCAGGAACTTATCAATTATACTATCAATTATGCCATCGAACAAGCCACAGTGGCTAATGCTACAGTACAATTGAGCTATGCAGATGCAAAAATTAGTATAAAAGTAGAAGTTGATGGAAAGGGTTTTGATATCAATAACTTACAAAACGTAAAAGGAATTGGATGGAGTACTATCCAAACCAGGGTTGAGTTTTTAGAAGGAACAATTGATGTAAAAGCAGAAGCAAGCAAGGGCACTTTGGTACATATAGAAATTAATATTTAACCAGCTTTATGGCAATAAAAGTATTTATTACAGACGATCACTATATGGTGATAGAGGGCATATATTCATTATTACAAAATGAAAAAGGTATAGATTGGATTGGCCATGCCACCAATGCTGCATCCTGCCTCGCTTTTTTACAGCAACAGCAGCCGGATGTAATTTTAATGGATATTAATTTACCCGATAAAAGCGGTATTGATCTTTGTATAGAAGTAAAAAAATTATATCCGCATATTTTTATATTAGGCCTTAGTACGTTTAACCAGCAAAGTTTTATTCAGAAAATGATGGATAATGGTGCATCTGGCTATGTACTTAAAAATGCTACCAGCCTGGAGTTGATAGAAGCTATTAAAACGGTAATGCTTGGCAAAACGTACTTCAGTCACCAGGCAGCACAGGTTATGCTACACAATAAACAAGAAAATAAACCCATTATTACCCGTAGAGAAACAGAAGTGCTTGAATTAATTTCAACCGGCATGACCAATATTGAAATTGCAGATAAATTATTTGTAAGCACCTCAACCATCGATACGCACCGCAAAAATTTATTGGCAAAATTTGAAGCCAAAAATGTAGCATCCATGGTAAGGATGGCTATTGAAATGAAATACATTTAGCGGTGGTACGTAATACTATCCACTATTACACCAACAAGGTATTCTGGCAATTATTATTTTATTGAACATAAAAAAGTTATTTAGGCGTATCCAAAAATGAAACCAACCACTATCGTGCAATTGTAATAGTAACACAATACAGCAAATTAAAGCATCAATTTTTAACGGGTGCATTTCTAATTGTCGCTCCCGATTTCAGTCGGTGGCCACATCCTACCGAGGCTTGCTAGTGATTGATGTTCTCACCAACCGCTAGGTGCTGCAACAACTTGATATGCACCCCATCTTTTACTACAAATTCACTGTAAAAAAACAAAACCCTATCTTCGCTGCCTCCATAATACTAGTGATGCGGCAAGTTGTAAGCCGATATGGTAAAAATTTCTTCGCTGATTCAGAACATGCAACGTCTTTCCAGCCTTATTTAAATAAACAAACCATTTAATGGCATTTAAAAACTTACAGTTAATTGAACCAATCCTTAAGGCTCTTGCCGAGGAAGGTTACACCACCCCCACCCCTATTCAGCAACAATCCATACCGTTGGTTTTGGAAAAAAAGGATCTGTTAGGCACTGCACAAACCGGCACAGGTAAAACAGCAGCTTTTGCTATTCCCATTTTACAATTATTGTACAATGGCAAGCAAAATGAAAAAGGCCGTAGAAATATTAAAGCTTTGATACTTACGCCTACCAGGGAATTGGCAATACAAATTGATGAGAGCTTTGAAGCTTATGGAAGACATACAGGCTTAAGCCATGCAGTAATTTTTGGTGGTGTATCGCAATTACACCAAACCAATCAATTAAGAAATGGGGTAGATATTTTAGTAGCCACACCGGGCCGTTTGCTCGATTTGATGAGCCAGGGATTTATAGGATTGCAGCACCTGCAAATATTTGTGTTGGATGAGGCAGACAGAATGCTTGACATGGGCTTTATCCACGATGTAAAAAGAGTAATCATCAAGCTGCCAAAAGAAAGACAGACACTGTTTTTCTCCGCCACTATGCCGCCGGAAATACAAACACTGGCCAATATTTTATTAACCAACCCATCCATGGTTTCTGTAGCGCCGGTTTCCTCTACCGTAGATACAATAGACCAAAGCTTGTATTATGTTGATAAGAAGAACAAACCAGGTTTGCTATTGTATTTAATGAAAATGCATAATATACCAACAGTACTTGTTTTTACCCGTACAAAACACGGTGCCGATAAATTGGTAAAAATATTGCACCAGGAAAAAATTGCAGCGGCAGCCATACATGGTAATAAATCGCAGAATGCAAGACAGAATGCCCTCAATAATTTTAAAAATGGCGAATTAAGGGTATTGGTAGCCACCGATATTGCAGCAAGAGGAATTGATATTGATGACCTTACCCATGTGATTAATTTTGAGTTGCCAGAAGTGCCGGAAACGTATGTTCACCGCATAGGCCGTACAGGCAGGGCAGGCAATGCAGGTATTGCTTTTTCATTTTGTGATCATGAGGAAAAAGATGACCTTAAACAAATTTTGAAACTTATCGCAAGGCAAATACCGGTAACAGACAGCCATCCCTTTCCCTTAAGTGCGGCATCTTTTGCACCGCCACCTGCAGCATCTCAACAACACAAAAGACAACAACCACAAAACAGGTGGAATAGCGGAAAAGGCAATAGCAACAGGCCGTCGCAACACAGAGGCAGGTAATAATACTCAAACTTTAACCATGGATATTGGCGGTATAAGCAACAGATAGCTTATATCGCCAATTTTTATTTGCATAAGTAATACTATTATGTTACTAATAAACAGGTGCTAAAAAATTGCGATCGGTCAAAATAGCCGACTCATCATTTTTGTACTATTTTTGAATTAGCAGCATTAAATTTATCCCATGTCAGCACTCACTATTACTATCATACAAACAGACCTTGTTTGGCAAAATAAAAAAGCCAATCTTGATTTGCTGGAACAAAAAATCAACAGCATTAAAGGCTATAAAGAAGTGGTAGTACTGCCAGAAATGTTCAGCACAGGTTTTAGCATGCAGCCAGAAATATTTGCCGAAACAATGGATGGCGAAACAGTAACATGGATGAAAAGAATAGCTGCAGAAAAAAAGATCATTTTAACCGGCAGTATTATTATACAAGAGGGAGCAAATTTTTATAACCGCCTTATTTGGATGCTGCCCAACGGACAATTTGGGCAGTACGATAAGCGCCACCTGTTTGCTTATGCAGGAGAAGATAAGCACTACACAGCGGGCAACAAGCGATTGATAGCATCTGTAAAAGGCTGGAAAATAAACCTGCAGATATGTTATGATATACGGTTTCCGGTATGGGCAAGGCAAGCAACAACAAAGCAGCATGATAATGAGGATGGATTGTATGACCTGCTATTGTATGTAGCCAATTGGCCGCAAAAAAGAAGCCATGCCTGGAGCACTTTGCTGCAGGCAAGGGCAATAGAAAACCAGTGCTTTGTAGTAGGTGTTAACAGGGTTGGTACAGATGGTAATGGCATAGCGCACAGTGGCGATAGCCTGGTAATTAATCCTTTGGGCGAAACTCTTTACCACAAAGCTGGGGTGGAAGATGTGCATACGATTACCATACAAAAATTGGATGTACAGGAGGTTAGAAATAAGTTTCCGTTTTGGAAAGATGCTGATGAATTTTTTATAAAATAGACATTAAAACTCCTTGTTTTCTTTTATCATTTCCTTCACTTTTATCATTTTACTATCAAGCCCTTTTACAACCGCATTTACAGTTGGTTGAATATAAATATCGGGCGCTACACCACGGCCATCTTTGGGCACATGGTTGTACTGTACTATTTTAAATAAGGGCAGTCGTACTTTTATTTTTGTATTGGGCAGGGTAATATCCGGAATCATAATGCCACTATTGCCATGCCACCCGCCACCGCTTTCTTCACCCACCAATGTTACATTTTGTTGGCCCTTTACTGCATGGCAGAATAAAGTAGAGGCAGAAAATGTAGGGCCATTTATCAGCACATACACTTTGCCATTAAAATGGTTATTATTTTTTGGGAGATAGGTATGCCGCTCATAAAAGCCAAAGTGATAGTTGCCATCTTCTCTTTTTTTAGTTAAAAAAAATAAACCAAGATTAGTGAAAAAGCCTTGCCGTATATATTTTGAGTAAGGCCGCAACGATTTAGAAATTGCGTAGGCACTGTCTGCAACTTTAAAAGGCGCATTTCGGATGTATTTGGTTAGCAGCGTATATAGGTCAATATCGCCACCGCCATTGCTTCTTAAATCAATAATAAGGTTGCCGATGCTATCTTTTTTTAACTGCCTAAAGCTTTGTTTTATAAACCCTTTTAACCGCTTACCATTACCACCGCTAAAAGTATTAAGCGTAAATATGCCCGTATTTATAGCCGTATCTATTTCCATTGAGCGATAACTTTCTCTCCTTTCTTTTTTTAATTGCCATCTTGGTTTTTTATCTTCTCTTATGGCAATTTTTTTAGTTGGTTTACTGGTATCTAATGGCTGCAGCCACATAGGTAGTAATATCTTTCTTTCATTGCCTGCACTATCTAAATACCCCACCCTATAATTTTTATAAATACCATATATGCTCCGGTGAAAATAGGGAAAGTTGCTGCTAAGCCTGATGTAGTTTACATTGTTTGCATACCCATCAGAAGGCAGGGACTGAAACATCTGTTGTTGCATTATTTTTATTGGTATGCTGTTGATAGATGTAAGAATAGTTCCCCTTTTTAATACAGAATCTTTTTTATTAAGATTGCCTGTTACTACCATTGTATCGCTCCATGTTTTAACAAATAATGGAAAAGACGGAACCCGTTTATTTTTCATAAAGCGGTTCCAGTTTTTGCTCATACTAAAAGTAGTGTGGCCGCAATGAATTTTTTGTGTTAACGGTGCAATTACCTGCCAGCCATATTGCTGTTCCGTCATGCTATCGGCAATAGTGTTGTACAGGCTGTCAAAGTAATAATCCATTTTTTCTTTAGGGGTGTACCAGTAAAGTGCAGGATGATTTTGTTCAAGAATATTTCTAAGCAAAGTAAAATCTTGCTGTAAAGGTTCACGTGCAAATTTTTTATCAGCCTTATATGTTTTATAACTGCTTGCGCAGGAAAAAAAAATGGTACAGAAAAACAAAATAAAACAATAACGAACAATACTCATGATGGTAAATAAAAATAAAACATGAAGGTAAGTTGCTATTTTGATAATGAATTTTTGAATCAGCCGCTATTTTACTGATAGTAATAATTAAGTGATCATTGCTTGTTTTGTAAATGCAATTTATAAATTCTATCCTAACAGGTATATTTATCTAAGTTTAACGTAACTCTTTATACATAAAAAAAGCTTTGAGAAAGCGACTTATCCAGCTTAATTTTATCTCCACTCACAAGCGCTCCACTGCTACAATTGCCTTTTGCAATCTTTCCTCATAATTGCCACTAATTTCTACCCATGGCACCTGCTGGTTTATTAATAAATCTTTATAGTAATGGTACAATTTATTTCTTGTAGCAAGGTCGGGATATTCCCTTAATTCATCTTTTACCCATGGCATATCAGTATTACAAAGCAGGTACAGGTTATATTTTCTGCTGGCAATGCTGTTCAATATCCATAAGTGGCATTGGTTAAATACAAACTCACACCACACCTTCATTACGTACAAATCTGTATCTAAAAACAGGTTTAGCGGCTTAGGAAATTGGGTATTTAGTGCTAAATTTTTTACAGCTTCCATAGCATTTTCTTCCATTTGTATCTGCCCTTTAGCAATATCAAGTAAATTATCATAAGTATATTGCGTGCCATGTGTAAGTAAATATTCACGGGCATATTCTCTGGCATATAAAGTGTTATAATGGGCGGCCAATGCTTTACACAAACTACTTTTACCAGTGCTTTCAGGACCAATAGCTACTATTTTTCTAATCATTGCTATTTTTGTATTTGATTAAATCATTCACAAAGCTAAAGGTGAAAATAACCAGCATAAAAATACGTAACCACTTTCTAAAGTCATCATTTGTAGGAAACATAAGACCAAATACCACAAAAAGCAGTAAAAATATCCCATTAAAAATCAGCCAGTTTCTTTTACTTTTTTTATTTGCCATACCAAAGAGGTTTTGTTTTAAGTACTTTTTTATATACAGAACAGTTTATATCATGTGCGCCGGCAAGGTAGCCGGTACTCATCAAAAATTCATTTACAATTTCGCCACCGGTAAACGTAAAGGTTTTTTTAAACAGCCTGGTCCAATCCTCCCGGCTAAGAGGGTGATGTACACGTAGCCAATTTTTAAAACTGCCAAACTGCTGCTGTAACCCTACAATGCTCTTGGCGTTTTCAATGGCTGCACCAACTTTAAGCTTATTACGGATAATGCCGGCATCGGCCAGCAGCCGGTCAATATCTGCCTGTGTATAAGCAGCAACTGTTTTAATATCAAACCCGTTATATGCCACCCTAAAACCTGGTTCTTTTTTTAAAATAGTCGTCCAGCTAAGGCTAGCCTGGTTAATCTCCAGTACCAGCCTGCAAAACAGTTCATTATCATCCATAATCGGAAATCCGTACAAATTATCATGATACAGTTGATGCAGCTCCTGTTCGCCAGGTTTCATAAAATGAATAGCTTCGCAGTATGTGGTTGGTTTAGCTGGCATAAGTGGTTTTATAATTTTTTTTCCATGTTTGGTAACCCATCCATGCCATAAGTAAAAACAACAGATACATTAAAGTAAACAACATAAAGCCCTTGTAAAAGTTGAGCGGAATGGCCACCAGGTTACTTACAATCCACGCCAGCCAGTTTTCAATTTTTCGTTGCGCCATCCACCACATTGCCGTAACCGCAGAGGCCGATACTATTGAATCCAGCACCGGCGTATTGCTATTGGTAAAGTATATCAAAATAAAATAAATACTTACCCAGCATGCAATAAAAGTGCCTATGCCAATCCATCTTTCCCTTGCGGTGCACCAACTAATTGGGTACAGTTCAACACCCTGCTTTTTTTGTACCCAGTTTATCCATCCATACACACTCATGGCAAAATAGTAAATATTCAAAATAGCATCTGCATACAGCGGCGGACTGCTAAGCACAAAATAAACGTACGATGCCAGCACCACACCTACAATGCCGCTCGGGTACACCAGCACATTATTTTTACGGGCATACCACACACTCACTATTTGTGCAGCCGTGCTCACCCATTCCTGCCAGCGGGCCAGTTGAATGTCTGCAACAAACTGTCGGTAAATTTCTGTAATGCTCATAATTGCCTTGGCAGTCAATTTATAACTTTATTTGTAAACAGCCACACAATGCTGTACTAATATTGTCCTACACATTGCAAATTGGAGGCTATTGGCAGTATGTTTTTGTTGAGCTTCAGTCCCGGCTATCGCTGCAAGTACTCACCAAACTACGTTTTACTTCGCTTGGTTCCGGGCTTTCCCCGTCCGAACGGTAGTCTGAAAGAATCATTCTTGCGAAGCATTCAGCCGGGCGGGCGCTCTATCCGGCATCCCTTCAGCAATTGAAGCTTTGTTGGGGTTTTATACCAATACTGGCGCTTACATCTTTTAATAAATAAGCAAACGGAATAGATAAACAGCAAACAATAATTTTAACAACCTGCATTGATGTATTGTATTATTTTAAAAAAAAGATCAAACTGAACCAGCATTGTATCCTATTTTACAAACCCCTATTCAGGCATTTTCAACAAGTACGGAAGATAACTGGAATTTACTGCTCCCCCATCTTGAAATAAAAACCATTCAAAAAAACGAATTATTAACAGTAACAGGTAACAAAGCTTTGATGGTGGGATTTTGCATTTCAATGATATAAATGCACCAATTAACTAAGCAACATCTTTAACGCCAGTGGTACCACCTGGAATTAAAGTGGCCTATATACATAAGCTTACCATTATACCTTTCTCGTTTGTAACAATCGTATCTTTTTCGGTTGACAGGCGGTATTAAAAATTAATGAATTATCAGTGCAGCTAATCATGCTTAAATTTATTTGAATAATTTAGCCGATTAATTAAATAGAAAATGCACCCAAAAGATATTGCTATCAGCAATTTTACCTACGAGTTACCAAATGAAAAAATTGCAGCTTTCCCTTTAGCAGAAAGAGACGCCTCCAAACTATTGGTTTATAAAGATGGGGTTATTGAGCAGGATGTGTATAAAAATATTGCCAGTCATATTCCAGCCAATAGCCTGTTGGTTTTCAACAATACAAAGGTTATACAGGCCCGTATTTTATTTAAGAAAGAAACCGGCGGTATAGTAGAAATATTTTGCCTTGAGCCGTATGAAGAAACAATGGAATACAATCTTATAATGAATAAAAAACAAAGTATTCGCTGGAAATGTATGATTGGAGGCGCCGGTAAATGGAAAGACGGCAGTTTAAAAAAGCAAACAGATTCTCCACAAAATGGCCAAATAATACTATCTGCAACGCTTGTAGAAAAACTTTCGGATGCTTATGTTGTGGAACTTTCCTGGCAACCAGCCAGCTTTACATTTGCAGAAGTGCTCGATCAATTTGGCGATATGCCTTTGCCGCCTTACATAAAGCGAAAAGCAGATTTGAAGGATAAAGAACGATACCAAACTATTTACGCTCAGCACCAGGGTAGTGTGGCTGCACCTACAGCCGGCTTGCACTTTACCAGTACAATATTTGAATCATTTACACAAAAAAATATTGCACAAGCCTATGTTACTTTACATGTAGGCGCAGGTACATTTAAGCCGGTAAAAGCCGTTAATATGCTTGGCCACGAAATGCACAGTGAATGGATTGATGTAAACAGTAAAACCATAGAGCAACTGATAAACAATACCGATAACAACACAATAGCAGTGGGCACAACCTCTTTGCGTACAATAGAAAGCTTGTTTTGGATGGGAGTAAAAGCAAAACTGTTTCCGCAAATAACTATAGCAGATTTAATGATAAAACAATGGGATGTGTATGAACCGCCCCTGCAGCAAACAAATTTTACGTGCAAACAAGCACTTGAATCTTTATTGCATTGGATGGAGTTAAATAAGCTGCAACAACTGTTTTTGCCTACGCAAATATTGATAGCGCCCGGCTATCAGTATAAAGTGGCAAAAGCCATCATCACTAATTTTCATCAGCCACAATCTACGCTGCTATTATTGGTGGCTGCTGCTGTAGGCAACAACTGGCAAAATATATATGACTATGCCCTGAAAAATGATTTCCGCTTTTTGAGTTATGGAGATGGAAGTTTGTTGTTTTGTGCCCCCGTTAGTTAAGTATGCTTCAGTTTTTGTTAAGTGGTCTTTTTGCTACATGTAATACTGTCACCATTATAAGTGTATGGTACGGGGTAAGTTACTGTTGAATGGTAACCTTTGTACCTACCGGTATAAAGCTGAACAAGTCTTTCATTTCAGTATATTTTACAGAAACACAACCATCTGTCCAGTTATAAAAATTATCAATGGTCCATTCCTCTTCCGGTCTTGTGGCATGAATAGCAATACCGGCCCCTATTTTTGCATTTTTTGGAATAATACCTTTTTGTTTTCTTTCATTAAACAATTGAACATTAGTAGGGTTTGGATAATCTAGCAGCAGCTCTGGCCCCCATTGTTTGTGAATCTTTTTAATAATGATTGTATAAGTACCATTAGGCGTTTTTTTATCCCCTTCCCTCATTTTATCTCCTAAATCTTTACTGCCAAATACAATGGGATAAGTAGCATACCAGCCTTCCTCATCGTACACTTTTAATTCATAATCACTTTTATCAACTATAATGTAATACGGACTTTCTTCTGCAGGTAAAACAGGTTTTTTGATTTTTTTTGTCACCAAAACTTTTTTTACAGACCGCTTTTTATTTTTTTCCGGAAGCATGAAAGCTGCCGTACAGAGTAGTAGCAAAATGCCTGAAAATGTTACAAAGAATGTTTTTTTCATAAATAGATATTATTCAATCCTCCTATTCAAACGCTGTGCCATTCAAAATTATTTTAGGATATCAAAAAACCTTAACTAAAATTTAAAAATACACACATACATATATTTAATTGTTAGGTGATACAGAGGGCTTTTAGTCAAAATTATCATTATGTACAATAAAAAGCGCCATTCCTTTTAAAGAATGACGCCTCTACTTACTAACCACAGAAAGTATCGTTATGAAGCCAGATTTTCTGCAATCTTAGCTCTAATTTTTGCTTCTATTTCATTAGCCATTTCCGGATTGTCTGTAAACAATTGTTTAACTGCTTCCCGGCCTTGTCCAAGTTTTATTGCATCGTAGCTAAACCAACTACCGCTTTTTTGTACAATCCCCAATTCAACACCCATATCAATTATTTCTCCCACTTTTGATATGCCTTCACCAAAAATAATATCGAATTCCGCATTTCTAAAGGGTGGCGCCACTTTGTTTTTTACCACTTTTACTTTAACCCTGTTACCAACCACATTATCGCCATCTTTAATTTGTGCCATCCTTCTAATATCCAATCTTACAGATGAGTAAAATTTAAGGGCATTACCACCCGTAGTAGTTTCGGGATTGCCAAACATTACCCCAATTTTTTCTCTCAACTGATTAATAAAAATACAGCAGCAGTTTGTTTTAGAGATAGTGGCGGTTAATTTACGCAATGCCTGGCTCATTAACCTTGCTTGTAAACCCATTTTGCTATCGCCCATTTCACCTTCCAGCTCACTTTTTGGTACCAATGCTGCAACCGAATCAATTACCACAACATCTAAAGCGCCAGATAAAATTAATCTGTCTGCTATTTCCAAAGCCTGTTCACCGTAATCTGGCTGCGAAATAAGGAGGTTATCAATATCTACACCCAGCTTTTGTGCATAAGAACTGTCAAAAGCGTGCTCTGCATCTATAAAAGCACACATGCCGCCTTTTTTTTGTGCCTCGGCAATAATATGGGTGGCAACTGTAGTTTTACCACTACTTTCCGGACCATAAATTTCAATTACCCTTCCCTTAGGTACGCCACCAATGCCTAGCGCTACATCCAAACCCAGCGAGCCGGTAGAAATTACTTCTTGTTCCGTGTGTGGCTTTTCACCCATTATCATTACCGATCCTTTACCAAAATCCTTATCAATCTTGTCCATCGTTAACTTTAGCGCCTTCAATTTGTCTGCATTGCTCATATTGTATTTTTTTATTCCAAATTTTTTGGGTGAGATATCCTTTTCTGTTGTAAAATTAGTTGGGAAATCGAAGATACAGCGTTTCTTTTATCAACACTAACTAATTTAGTATTTTTTTGATAAAAATTTTAGTTGTAACAGGATAAACTGTATGTTTTAATCAGAGGTAGTTATATATTGCTGCACCTATCGGAGCTAATAAAATAAGATAGCTAAGAGTAAAAAAAGCCCCTCCTAAACCAAAAAGAGGGGCTCTATGCATGAGAAAAATCTACTTATTTTAGCGTTCCTGTTGGGTAACAACGGAGAAAAAAGGGCAAAAAATTTAAATAGTTTAAAATTTTAATCCAGATTTTGCAGTTGGAAGTTGAAATAGATTTTCAACATTAACAAACAGGTGTAACCACGTTTGTAAAATTATTTCACAAATAGACAATTCTTTTTTCACTTAAACAATACCCTAAAAGGGGTAGAGTTTTACGCTTAAATCTGTTGTTCAAAAAATTAAAGCTTTGATAATCAATATTTTTACATTGAAATTAATGTTATAAAAAATTAGCAACCTACCCGGGTTAATCTATACAAATAGCTTTTATTAAATAAAGAGCTTTGCAAAAAAAGAAAATTTTTTATAAAAGTTAAGTACATAAAGCGAATGGTTATTGTAAAGCTCAATAACAAATATTAATTTGTACAACAAACAAAAACAATATGAACAACGCCATAAGTTGGTTTGAAATACCATCTTCCGATTTAGCAAGAGCAACCCGTTTTTACGAAGCAATATTCAACACCTCATTGGTGCCTGTAGATTTACCCAATATTCGTATGCGGATGTTTCCACTTACAGATTTGGAAAATGGCATTGGCGGTGCTGTAGTAGATAGTGGAGGTTTTCACAAGCCGTCTGCCACAGACGGCCCTTTGATTTATTTAAATGGCAATCCTGATTTACAAATAATATTAGATAAGGTAACTAACGCAGGGGGAATTGTTGTGGTTCCTAAAACCCAGATTAGTGAGGCATTTGGTTTCATGGCCATTATTATTGATACCGAAGGCAACCGTATTGGCCTGCATTCAATTGAACAATAAAAATCTTTTATTATGCAATCAAAAGCAACTACTGTAGCAGCTTACATGGCAGAATTACCTGACGAACATAAAGCAGCTATGCAACAGCTAAGGACTATTATTAATAAAAATCTACCCAAAGGGTTTAAAGAAGAAATGAGCTATGGTATGATAGGATTTGTAGTACCGCACAGTATTTATCCGCCTGGTTATCACTGTTCACCAAATCTGCCGTTACCTTTTATAAGTATAGCTTCGCAAAAAAACTTTATTGCATTGTATCACATGGGAATATTTGCAACGCCTGTTTTATTACAATGGTTTACTACACAATATGCAACAGCAGCAATGGGAAAACCTGACGTGGGCAAAAGCTGCATCCGGTTTAAAAAGCCTGAAAATATTCCGTATGAACTGATAGGCGAACTCTGTTGCAAAATAACCGTGGATGATTGGATTGAAATCTATGAGAAGAATTATAAACCATTATAATAAGTAACTCAATAAATTATTCTTTATTCCTCCCCCTCTCACCTGGATATAATTGCTGTAAATGATCGCTTTGCCAACAGGCTTTGGTATCAACATCCATTATACTAAGTTTACCGGTAAAAGCAGCACCGGTATCAAGGTTCCATACATTGCATCCCTGCATGGGCCTTGTTTCATTAAAATACAATGTGGGGGTGTGGCCAATATAAATTTCTTCAAATAGCCGCAGTCTTTTTGGAAAAAAACGGGAGCTTTTAGGTATGCTTGTATCCATGGCAACAGCCATTTCCCAAAGGGTTCTATCCCAGCTAAAGGTAGAGGAGTGAAACTCATGTTTTGGCCCATGCATACTGGTAAAACCAGCATGTATATACAACCTGTTCTTTTCATCTACATACAGGTAATCCATCAGTTCTAAAAAAACAAGCTGCTGTTCTCTTTCTAACTTATCTATCCCTTTGTAACTCTCTACCGTTTGCCGGCCACCATGTATTAGCCAGGTGCTGTCTGCATCTCCGGTGCGTAACCAATCCTCACACCAAACATCATGATTGCCTTTTATAAAAATACAAGGTTGAACATTTTGTAAAGCCATAAGATAGGTAATTGTTTGAGCAGATTCGCTCCAGCCATCTACATAATCACCCAAAAATATCAGTGTGTCATCTTTGGTAACAGCAGCCCTTTGCAACACTTGTTGCAGTGCCTTTAAACCACCGTGAATATCTCCTATAACAAATGTTTTTGTCTTCATCTTACTTCAAATAATTTCATTAAAAATCAATCATCTTACACCACCAAATTTTAAAAAATGAATAAACCAACATTACCCATTCTCGTGCCGCATTCCCTCTGCTACCTTAAAAATATGGAGGATGTAGGGAAACAATGCATCCATTGTTTCTGCTGCCCCTTTCGTTGAACCCGGTAAAGTAAGCACAAGGGTATTGTTGATAAAGCCAGATACTCCCCGGGAAAGCATGGCATACGGTGTTCGTTGCTGACCGTAATTTCTGGCAGCTTCCATAATGCCCGGAATGGCTCTTTGCAGTAATGGCTCAATGGCATCTGGTGTTACATCTCTTGGCGATAATCCAGTGCCGCCAGTGAAAATTAGCAGGTTGTAGTTTTCATTGCAAAGCTGCAAAGCCTTTTTTTGTATTTGTTCAAACTCATCTGGAATTACTTCGTAAAAATTTGTTGGCAAACCATGCTGTGCTAATTTTTGAATAATGGTTTCACCTGCAATATCTTTATTGTTGCCCGCCGCAATACTATCTGAACAAACTACAACAGCACAACTTACCGGAGTGGTTAAAAAATCTTTAAAATCTGATTTACCACCTTTTTTGTTTACCAGTTTTATATTGGAAATTTCTACCTGCTTATCAATTGGTTTTAGCATATCATACATAGTAAGTGCTGTAACGGCAGCCCCGTGCATGGCTTCTACCTCTACACCTGTTTTGTAAATGGTATGTACTTCCACCAGTATAGTAATACTCATTTCATGTATGGTATGTTTAATGGAAGCATACTCAACCGGTATTGGATGGCAATCCGGAATTACATCGCTGGTTTTTTTTATAGCCAGTAAACCGGCGGCACGGCTAAATTCAAACACATCGCCTTTGGGTACTATTTTGTTTACAATAGCATCAATAGTTTCTTTTTTTGAAACGGTGATGGTGGCACTTGCTATTGCCTTGCGAAGGCTACTCACTTTATGGATAATGCTATTCATAGTTGGTATGCTATTTTATAAATGAGTACAATTATTTATTTTCTTTCCATTGATATGCCTCATTTTCAAACAGCTCTTTTCCCCAAATGGGTAGCTCTTTTTTTATGCGTTCTACCACTTCTTCGCAGGCATCAATTGCCATAGCACGGTGTGCAGAAGATGTGAAAACAAAGAGGCAAATTTCTCCGCTGTTAACTTTACCAAGGCTATGATAAATGTGCATGCAGGTAAGATTGTATTTTGCAAAAATAGCTTCCCTGATGGTGTGCATAATGGGTAAAACCATCTCTGTAAAAGCAGTGTATTCAATTGCCGTAACCAGCTTATCATTTAAAACATCTGCTCTTACCTGCCCCAAAAAAATGCTGTGGGCTCCAATGCTTTTATTGCTGCTGTGCTTTTGAATACTATCTGCAATAAATGTCGCAGCAATTGCCCCTTGTGTAAATATGTTCTTTGGTTTTTTATCAGTCATCATTTTACTGTTATATTAATTGAAAAATGCTACCGTTTAAACTGTAGATTTTTTTATTGTTTCCAAAAATTTTCATCAGCATTATGGCTGCCTGTTTACTTCTTACTCCAGTTTGGCAAACAGTTATTAAAACCGGAGCCGTAAGTAAGCCGGTGTGTTCGTGTAGAGTTGAAAGCTCAATATTTAATAACCCCTCCTTCACTATTTTGGGTTGCTCTTCTTCCTTTCTTACATCAATAAGTTGAAAACTGCCGGCCGGTAGTAAAAATAATTCCGCAGCAGTAATTTCTTTTATTGCTTCACCCGCAGTTGAACAAGCTATAGTATAATTATGTTCAGCAAAAGCTTTTTCATCAGCAGGCATAAATTTATCAGCTAAATTATTTTTGCTGATAGTAAGTTTTACTGTGCCGCAATCAAGGGCATTGTAAACTAACAGTTGGTTGTATAAAGGTTTGCCTATGCCGGTAATTATTTTGATAATTTCATTGGCCTGCATACTACCAATAACACCGGGTACTACGCCCAAAACTCCCGCAGCAGCGCAATTGGGTATTTCATTTTCTGCCGGAGGCTCAGGAAAAATATCCCTGTAATTGCAAGTAGCTTGCCCATCTGTATTAGTGTGATTGAAAACCGCTACCTGTCCTTCAAACATGCCTATAGCGCCAAACACCAGCGGTTTGTTTAATAAAACACAAGCATCATTAATTAGATAGCGGGTGGCGAAATTATCTGTTCCATCTGCAATAATATCGTAGCTATTAAATATAGACAGCGCATTTTTATTGGTTAGTCTTTCAGTGTAAATACTTACTACAGTATCGGGATTTAATGAGTTGATAAATGCTGCTGCACAGGTTGCTTTTTGCATGCCAATTTGTGAGTTGTTGTACAAAACCTGCCGGTGAAGATTGTGTAACTGAACAGTATCATCATCACAAATACCAATATGCCCAATACCCGCAGCGGCTAAATAGGGCAGCATTGCACAACCCAACCCGCCTGCACCAATCACCAGCAGTTTTGCTTGCAATAGTTTTTGCTGACCAGGTTCGCCCAATTGAGGCAATACAATTTGCCGGGAATAGCGCTCATATTGTTGTGCTGTAAGCATATTGTTATCCTCCGGAAAATGGTGGTAAAAGGGCGATGATGTTACCTGTTTTCAGGATTGTATTTTCTGTAACCGTTACAGCATTTACAGCCAGAATAAATTTCTTATCTGCCAGGGCAGGAAATTTTTCCTTTAATGCTGCTATCAATAAGGAGGTATCCGCTACCATTGGCATGGTAAAATAGGAACTACCGGTAATATCGGTAATGCTGCCAAAAGAAAGAATTTGTATACTCATACTGCAAATATCATGCTTTGGTAAACAATAGTTTATAAGCGGCTATAATTAATACAGTGCCTAAAATATATTGCAGCAACTGTTGAGAAAAGCGCCTTGCACCGTAATAGGCTCCGGCAATGCCCCCGGCAAAAGCAAAGCCTGCATACCAATACATATTTTCTGTAAAGGTGATACCCTTTATTAATTGCCCTGCAAGGCCAGCCAATGAATTGCAAAATATAAAAAGCGCACAAATGGCTGCAGTTTGTTTTTGATCTGTCCAATGAAGAAGCAATAAAACCGGTGATAAAATAATGCCCCCGCCAATGCCAATTAGTCCGGATAATAACCCAATACTACCGCCAATAATTAAACAAAGGGTTACATTGTAAGCCTTTAATTCACTATTGTTTTTACTGGAAAAAAATAAAAACCTGCATACAGGAATCAACAAAGTAATACCCAATATTTTTTTGTAAATGGCTCCATTTAAAGTAAGCATGCCCCCTATAAAAGATAAAGGAACAGATGCCGATACCAATGGCAAAAACAGTTTCCCCTTAAAATAATTTGCCCGGTAAAAATGAATGAATGCAGTAGCAGATACAAATAAATTGAGGAGAAGAGCAGTTGGCTTCATTACCGCCGGTGCTATGCTGAACAATGCCATTAAAGCAAGATAGCCACTTGCTCCACCATGCCCTACAGCGGCATACAAGAATGCCACCACAAATAGTAAACTGTAAAATAATACAATGCTTTCTAAAAACATAAATAGCTTAAAATGCGATAAAAATAAAATGGTTAAAGTATGCCATGTAGTTGTAGGTATTGAAGCAGCATAATTGTTTTGGCATCTTTTATTTCTCCGTTATTCATCATTTTTAAAGCTGTATCAAAATTCATTTCCAGTACCTCGATATTTTCTTCCTCATGCGCTACACCACCACCATCGGTTACTTTCATTTCTTTTGAATACGCTGCAATAAAAAAGTATAAAATTTCTGTAACCGATCCGGGAGACATATAAGCTTCAAATATTTTACGGATATCTGTTACCTTATACCCTGTTTCTTCTTCAGTTTCACGCCTTATACAATCTTCCGGATTGTCTTTATCCAATAAACCAGCACATGCCTCAATTAATAAACCTGAATGATTTCCGTTAATAAAAGTTGGAAGTCTAAACTGCCTGGTAAGTATGATAGTTGATTGCTCTAGATTATATAGTAAAATGGTGGCACCGTTGCCCCTGTCGTAGGCTTCCCTGCTTTGGGTTTGTTTTGAGCCGTCTTTTTTTACATAATCATAAGTAATCTTTTTTAAAGTGTACCAATTGTTAGATAAGATCTCGGTCTTTAAAATATTTACGTCTGCTATCATTTTTGTTTGATTATTAGTGGTGCAAATTACTTACACCCGTATTTAAAAGTAAAAAAATGAAAATAAAATTCAGCTTTATTGTTGATAAACGAAACTGTAAAATTTTACACTAACCAATTTTTACGCTAGCGCATTACAAAAAATGTACTTCTACTAATGCTCCCTCTTCCAGTATTGTTGTGTTTTCTGGTATACAGGCAATGCAATTGGCTGCGGCAAAAGAATTTAGCCGATAAGACTCCTGCCCCGAAAGTAGGGTTACTTTTTGCCCGTTATAATTAGCTTTTAAGAAATGTGTTAATCCTTCATTTTTAGAAAAGCTACTTGCCATTGGCAAAAATGCCTTAATTAATCCAGGGTTTAAATGCCCTTGCAGTAGCTGCAACGCAGGGGTTACATACTCGTAAAAACAGGTAAGTACAGAAGAAGGGTTACCAGGCAAACCAAAAACCAATTGCTTGTTTTTTTTGCCAAAAAATAAAGGCTTGCCGGGTTTCTGTTTTATTTTATGAAATATTTTTTCAACTGAGCACTGCTCTGTTGCAGCTACAACAAAATCGTAATCGCCAACACTTACACCGCCGGTAAGTAATACTACATCTGCAATTTCTAAAGCTTCCTTAAGCCGCATGGTTAATTCTTCTAAGTTATCTGTTGCATATAAAAGCTCAATGTCTTTAATACCCATTTGTTCTAAAGCGGCAATAAGCATATAGCTATTTGATTCATATACATTTCCACTTTGCAAGGGTAAGCCAGGAATTTGTAGCTCGTTGCCGGTAATAATAATAGCTACTTTGGGTTTTTTGTAAATAGTGGCATTCGTTTCTCCAATAGCAGCCAGCATACCAATGGCGGCAGGTGAAAGTGGGGTTCCCGCAAACAATGTTTTTTGTCCCTGTTTAATTTCTGATCCTGCAGGCCGGGCATTACTTCCCATTTGTAACTTTTTATCTGTTATAAATAACAGGTTGTCAAGTACGGTAGTTTTTTCCTGCATTACTACAGTATCTGCAAAAGATGGTATAGGTGCACCAGTAAAAATTCTAACTGCCTGCCCGGGTAACATGGTTGTTGCTGATTTGTCGCCTGCTGCAACTGTGGAAACAATTTCTAAAGAGTATTCTGGTGTATAATCCTGAAAACGAAAGGCATACCCATCCATACCAGACTGGTTAAAGGCCGGCATATTGACATTGCTGCTTACATCTGTTGCCAAAATCCGATGGAGACATTTGGCTAAAGGAAGTGTTTCTGTAGTTGTTGCTGCTATATTTTGCTGTATGAGTATACTGGCTTCTGTAACTGAAATCATATAATAGTTTTAGTAAGTAGTGAGGGGATTATATTATTTAAATTGCGTCGAAAAAGTTTAATAAAGGTATACAGTAAAAGAGTGATTCTTTCTTGTACTAAAAGAAAGATATAACAAAATCATATTTGCCTATACTGCAGATAAAAGACACAAAGCCGGGCTCAAAAAAACAATCATCTTTTATCCACCAATATTAATCATGCTTCTGTTTGTTAATGTTTCTGCAGATAAATCAGCAAGATCGGTGGTAAGTTGTCCGCCTGTTGCAGCAGCCTTTTGCTCTATGTTGCCGGTAATGAGCGGTAATATATTTTCTCCGTTTCGGTAAGGAGTTAGCAGGTCTGTTTCTGTAGTGGAAAAAAGGCAGTTTTTTAATTTGCCATCTGCTGTTAACCGCAGGCGGTTACAGGTGCTGCAAAAAGGGGATGTCATGGTGCTGATAACTGCGAATGTTCCTTTATGGCCTTGTATGCTGAACTTTTTTGCCGTAGCATTTTTTTCATCCGGCATTTTTGTAAAATTGTATTGCAGAGCAGCAGTGTGTAAAATTTCATCAAGGCTCAATACTTTGTTGCTACTCCATTTATTGCCATCAAAGGGCATAAATTCGATAAATCGTACATGGATTGATTCGTTTTTGGTGAGTGCAATAAAGTCGTTTATCTCATTGTCATTCACTCCCTTCATTACTACAACATTCAATTTTACATGAAAATTATTGGCCAGCAATAGCTCAATATTTTGCACTACTTGCTTATAATGATCCCGCCGGGTTATGAATTTGAATTTATCTTCCTGCAAGGTATCTAAGCTAACATTTAGGGTTTTAACACCGGCAGTTTTAAACACCTCAATAAACTCATGTACCCTTATAGCATTGGTGGTAAGGGTAATGGCTGCTGGTAATTTGGAGAGCCTAAAAATTATATCCGCTGCATCTTTTCTAACCAATGGCTCGCCGCCGGTAAGCCTTATTTTGTTAACACCATTTTGGCAAAATATTTTGGCGATGGCTTCAATTTCTACTGCGGTCATCAGCGTTTCGTTCACAAATTGCTGGTCGTTTTCATCTGGCATGCAGTAAAAGCACCGAAGATTACAACGATGAGTTAAAGAAATTCTGAGGTAATTGTGTATGCGGCCAAATGAGTCTGATAAGTGCATGGTATTTTTGAAAAAGTAAAAATACAATTGTTAAGACACAAATGGTTGGTTTGATTGCAGTGCCTATAGTTCATATTTTTTTTGATGCACCAGATACAGCATTGCAGGTTAATTTTAACCTGGATTTTTCAGTTGAAATGGTATTGAAATTTTCAACTATAAAATCTGCATTTAATTACTCAAATTTACCAAATGGAATTAACTACAGAACAGCAAGCCGTTATTGACACCAACTTTAGCCTGGTGATTAATGCAGTAGCTGGTAGTGGAAAAACTACCACATTGGTAGAATATGCCAAAAGCAGGCCGGCAGGTAGCAGAATTTTATACCTGGCCTTTAATAAAACGGTGAAAACAGAAGCGCAACAGAAGTTTGCAAAGGCGGGCATCCCGCATGTAAAAGTTGAAACGGCACATTCGCTTG
>JBBQTZ010000011.1:0-40168 GCA_038234405.1 Chitinophagales bacterium | reverse complement strand
ACCTCTCCCTTCAAAAATTTTCAAACAATTTTCAAACAAACGACAGTTAAATGGCGAATAAGCGCCATTCAATTGAAAAAGCATTAATCATGCAATAAATTGAAATTGAATACTTTAAGTTAAAATCAGTTCAGTTAAGATAAATATAGATTTTTTTCTTTCTTACAAGCAGAAGATCGGCGGTTCGACCCCGTCAACTCCCACGCTGGCCTTTGGCTCTGGTAATATTTGTTGTTCTATTAGGTGTTGCATTTTTCACTCAACGCTCCCATAAATACTAAATAGGGTAATCCTTGTACATCGTTTACCCTCGCCTGAATCATACCGTCTTGCAAGCAATATTCGGTAGTCGCATTTAAAAACAGTTTTTGTCGGGAAATATATTTTACGGGTAAGTTTGCAGCATATCCATAGTATATACGTACATGGCCATCTATGTAAAAGAAAAGCTCCTCATTTTTTGCCAACCAATGGTTAAATGATTCTGTATTGTATTCTTTGGCTTTATTTTAAACCACCATTTGCTGGATCTTTTCTCCCAGCATCTTGCCTCTGGCACTCTATCTAAACCTATTAAAATACCTAATTCGCCAACATTGTGTTGCTTTAATTGTTCTACATTTTTTATACTACATAAAGCCATAAAGGGTTGAACAACTACTATCTATTAATTTTCTTCGGTTAAAGGCTAAAAACATATTCAGGCACCAAAATTGAAGTGGGTATTGTTAAAATTAATTAAGCCTTTAAAACAAAACTTACATTTACATTGAGCAAAATAAAGGTTGTACATTCCACTTTACTACTATAAAACTCCTTCAATGATATATCCCCAAAAACCAGAAAATGAAGTTGAAAGACTTCAGGCCTTATCTACATTTAATATTTTAGATACTTTACCCGAAAAAGAATACGACGAGATTACCAATTTAGCTTCTTTTATTTGTAACACCCCCATTTCTCTAATAACTTTTGTGGATGAGGAAAGGCAGTTTTTTAAATCGGCTCATGGGCTTCCGCAAGGTACAACTAGCAGGAATGAAGCATTTTGCGCCCATGCAATAAATTACCCCTCACAAATAATGATTGTTCCAGATGCAAGGATAGATAAGCGCTTTGAACATAACCCATTGGTAACCGGTGCTCCGGATGTTGTTTTTTATGCAGGTATGCCGTTGGTTACATCCGAAGGTTTTCCATTAGGAACAATTTGCGTAATTGATCATGAGCCAAAGCAATTATCTGCAAACCAGATAGAAGCGTTACAAAACCTCAGTAATCAGGTAATAAAGTTATTAGAACTCAGAAAGTCTGTTCAATTACTGCATGAATCACAAACTAAACTGGAAGAGTATGCAGCGCAAATGAAGGCATTTGCACACCTTGCTTCACACGACTTAAAAGAGCCTGCAAGAATGGTGAAAAGTTATATGAAGCTACTGGAAGACAACTATGCAGGCCAATTGGATGAAAAAGCAAGGCGATATATAAACTTTGCAGCCGATGGAGCCAATCGTATGGGTGTTTTGATTGATGACTTGCTTGATTATTCCACAGTTGAAGCTTCGGGCAGCGAAAAAGAAAATATTAATGCAGAGCAGTTGCTCACAGATGTAGTTGCACTTTTATCCGGGGTGATTAGCGAAAAAAATGCAATCATATCATGGGATGCATTGCCTGTAATTACGGCTCCGGTAACGGCTATTAAATTAATTTTTCAAAATCTTGTAAGCAATGCCTTAAAGTACCAGGCCATAGGTGTACAACCTATTGTAAAGGTTACCGCTTATGAAAAGGATACGCATTGGCAATTTGATGTTAAGGATAATGGGATTGGTATAGATAAAGTAAATCATGAGGCTATTTTTCAACTTTTTAAACGGTTGCATACCAAAAAGGAATATCCGGGTACAGGCATGGGATTGGCTACCTGTAAAAAAATAGTAGATATGTTGGGTGGATTAATTTGGGTAAAATCAGCAGAAGGTGGCGGTAGTATTTTTAGTTTTACAGTAGAAAAATAAAAAATAACCAGCAGTTGGCTAACAGTCTTTTTATAAGAATATTTTATTTTATCAATAGCCAAAACCAAAATACAGTTGTAGTTTAATCATTATCAGCCTATGGGGTTCATCCCAAATTGTCGCTCCTGATTTCGGTCGTTGAGGACACCGACCGAGGCCCAGCCGTGGTCGGTGTCTACAACGACCACTTGTTGCTGCGACAATTTGGGATGCACCCAGCCTATGAGTTGTACCCATGAATTTAGTACTTTAAACTACAATTGTTCAACCTCTTCGGGGATAGGAAGGTTTGTTAGTAATCATTATCTGTCTATAGGTTTCACCCACAACTATTCAAATTAAACCCTTTTGGGGTTTGTTGTTGTACTAAGTTTTTGGCTGATGTTGGTGTTATGAATAACGAAAATTACATTAGCGGCTTTACCATTGTCGAAAAGTAAATCCTGCCAATCCTTCAACCCTGCAAATCCCGGTTCATACAATTTCACCTTGCAGTTGGTAATAATATCAACCAGTTGAGGCCCCCGACCATCACAGTTTAACCATGGCTTACAACGTTTTTGAAAGACAAATCCTGCCAATACTTCAACCCGGCAAATCCCGGTTCATACAATTTCACCTGGCAGTTAGTAATAATATCAACCAGTTGAGCCTCCCGACCATCACAGTTTAACCATGGCTTAAAACGTTTTTGAAAGACAAATCCTGCCAATACTTCAACATAGTACATCCCGGTTTATACAATTTCGCCTGGAAGTTTATAATATCAACCAATTGAGGCCCCCGACCATCACAGTGTAACCATGGCTTAAAACGTTTTTGAAAGACAAATCCTGCCAATCCTTGAACCCAGTAAATACCGGTTCATACAATTTCACTTGGCAGTTGGTAATAATATCAACCAGTTGAGGCCCCCGACCATCACAGTTTAACCATGGCTTAAAACGTTTTTGAAAGACAAATCCTGCCAATCCTTCAACCCGGCAAATCCCGTTTGATTCAATTTCGCCTGGAAGTTTATAATAACAAATAGTTGAGGCCCCCGACCAACACAGTATAACCATGGCTTAACCATTGTCGAAAAGCAAATCCTGCCAAAGTTTCAACCCTGCAAATCCCGGTTCATGCAATTTCACCTGGCAGTTGGTAATGATATCAATAAGGGCAAAGAATTTAGCCCGGCAACTTATTATCCCGCCCATTAAACCCCGATATATTTGCTTTTGAATTTTTAAATTGAGTATAGTTTGAATAGAATTGTTGCATAAAACATGGCTATTAAGCCAACAGATACCAACTTTGAAAGTAGGAAGGAACAGTCTTTAAAGAAAAATAAAGTTACGGAAGAGTTAAACAGTTGTTTTTTTAACCAAAGTTTTATTAAGCCGAAAAAAAATTTTGAAATATATTGCTCAGCATTTGACGAAAAAAAAAGAGCTCAATAAATTGAGCTCTTTTTTTGTATATCAGTTTGGAATTACCATCTGTTACCACCACCGCTTCCACCACCACGGTTGCTGGAATATCCACCACCACCGCCGCTACCGCCACGGTTGTTAGAATATCCACCACGGCTTCCACCGCCACTTCCTCTTTCTTCTCTTTCTTTAGCTATAGAAACAGACATTGCTCTACCTTCAACTTCTTTGTTGTTAAGGCCGGCCATTGCTTCTTTACCTTCACCATCGTTAGGCATTTCTACAAAACCAAAACCACGTGAGCGGCCTGATTCTCTGTCCATAATTACTTTGGCAGAAGAAACTTCACCAAATTGAGAAAATAATTCGTTAAGCTCAGCATCATTTGTGTTGAAACTCAAATTTGAAACGTAAATGTTCATAATCTTAAAATAAATAATAAATAAAAAATGTTACTGTGATACTAACTAAAATGGAACTTTTAAGAAGAGAAAACTAATACGTTGGAGAAGTAAAAAATTGAATCTGTCTAAAAACGATCTGCTCATTGAGCTATAATCACAATGCAAATGTAGTAGTATTGATTTATAAAAAACAATTTTATTTTTTTGAAGAACTTTTAAGCAGACTTTAATGAAAAAAATGTAAATAATGACTTTTACTAGATGTTATAATGACTGACATCGTAGAATTGAATTTTGATGGCACATAATTTTTTATACCAATTAGAATACGAATATTCCATTGCTTGTAAGCAATTTGTTGTTTAGTACTGTGTAGGAATTTCAAAAATTTTTTAACAATGAAATTTGTATGAAAATGGTAGCAACTACGCTTATTCCGGAGCTTCCAAAAACGGATGTACGGGTAAAGTTGAAAGCAGCAAAAATTTAAAAAGAAAATCGCAAAGCAAATGCTTTGATTGAGATTTTGCACACGGCATAAAATGCTTATAGGTACCTGCCGATGAATGTGCTGAAGTATATTTCCACCAAAATTCATTTACCGCCATCCCGTTTGTATTTAACGGTGAGCTTTTACCATTTATTTTTTTAAAATCAAAAGGTGAACATACCTGTCTCGTATGCACCGGTACTGCCTGTTATTTAAAAGGGGCACAGCTTATTTTAAACGAAATTGAAAAAGGATTTTACCGGATTATCCCATTAGCAAGGTTAAATATTGCTACCAAAATGAAAATGCCTTTGGCGCAAAAAGAATTTGAAATATTTAAAGTGATGAATGGGGGCAAACCGGTGCATAGTACTTTCGATTTTCATTATTCCGGTTTAATAGAAGCACTGGGTGACGTAGAGATTGCTGAGAAATAAACATTATTTAAAATCTTTACCTAATAGGTAGGAAAATTATAAAAAAGAAATTTGCTGATGACCACAACAAAATTTATGAGTAATGGTATTCCGCAGTGGTTGGTAAATTACCCTGCGATAATGTATGTTAAAAACACACAGATTATATTGAAACCCTAAAATTGCATTTTAAAAAAGTATTTTAACAGGAAAAAATATGGTAGTTTGCTAAATGTTATAGCTGGACATATAGCTAATTTTTAAATTTATTTTGATATATTTAAGTAGTCTAATCAAAATTTTAAATCGATATGCCTTTACATTATACAGATTATTTGCAGCTAGATAAAATTTTATGTGCCCAGGAACCAGAAAGTGGTAAACATGGCAAACAAGCAGCTCATGAGGAAATGCTTTTTATCATTACACATCAAACCTACGAACTATGGTTTAAACAGATGCAACACGAAATAGATGCAGTACTGCATTTAATGAGCAACGAAACTATTGATGACAATTCTGCTGCATTTCAATTGATTATACAACGGTTA
Source organism: Chitinophagales bacterium (assembly GCA_038234405.1). Classification (GTDB taxonomy): domain Bacteria; phylum Bacteroidota; class Bacteroidia; order Chitinophagales; family Chitinophagaceae; genus Ferruginibacter. The sequence continues at coordinate 34,865 of JBBQTZ010000011.1, read as the reverse complement.
AAAAGAGTTGCAACCATTTTAAAATTACTGGTGCAGCAAATTGATATTCTAGAAACAATGACACCCATGAATTTCCTTGCTTTCAGGGATGCCATTCGTCCTGCATCCGGTTTTCAAAGTTGGCAGTTTAAAATTATAGAAGCCAAGCTGGGGCTTAAATACGACCATCGGCACGGACAACAATTGTATGCCGTTCAATTAAAGCAAGATGAAGTAGAAGCATTGCGAAAAGCTGAAAAGGAACAATCTATTTTACAACGAATTAATACATGGCTGGAGCGTATGCCCTTTATAAATGATGAAGCATATTGGAAAAACTATCAACCCATTTCAGGTAACGCAACAGCACCAAAGTTTTGGAATGATTTTGAAGAATTGTATGTTAAAAATCTATTAGAGAATGAAAGAGACAATGAGGTATCTTTTAAACAGGTTTTTAATAATACTGTACCTGATGAACAAAGACAGCTAAGTGAAAAAGCAAGCAGGTCAGCACTTTTTATATCGCTGTACAGAGGTTACCCTTTACTGGAATTACCATTTCAATTGCTGGATACTTTACTGGAGATTGATAGCCTGTTGAGTACCTGGCGATTCAGGCATATTAATATGATACAGCGGATGATTGGTGTAAAAATGGGAACCGGTGGTAGTGGAGGTGCAAGTTATTTAAAAGCTGCATTGGAAAAGCACTATATTTTTAAAGAGCTAGCCTTGCTCAATAGCTTTTTAATTGAGCGAAATAAATTACCAGATTTGCCAATAGACTTAATAAATAAATTGACGTACCGCTTTTAAGGTATCAGCAAAACAGCATATTAATAGTTTTACTTAAAGCATTTCTTTAAGCAAGTTAATTACAATATCTACCTCATCTTTTGTATTGTACTTGCTAAAACTAAAACGAACTGCTATTTGATTTGGGTTATTGTTTATTGCACGTATTACATGCGAACCTGCATCTGCCCCACTTGTACAAGCACTACCGCCACTTGCACACACATTGTGAATATCGAGATTAAAAAGCAGCATTTCTGCTCTTTCGGTTTTAGGGAAACTTGCATTAAGTACAGTATATAAACTTTGGCCAAGTACATCTCCATTAAAAGCTACTCCCACAATATGCTTTTTTAGTTGCTCATACATGTAGTTTTTAATGGAACCTATATATGCTGAATGCTCAGCATAGTTTTTAGCAGCCTCTTCAAGTGCTTTTGCAAACCCTACAATGCCATACAAATTTTCTGTTCCTGCCCTCATATTTCTTTCTTGTCCGCCACCAAGTATAAAAGGAGCAATGCTAACATTTTCATTAATGTACAACAACCCCACCCCTTTTGGGCCATGAAATTTATGAGCTGCACCGGTTACAAAATGTACAGGGGTAGTCCGCAAATTAAAAGGATAATGGCCAACCGTTTGTACTGTATCGCTGTGAAAAATTGCTCCATGTAATTTGCACAATTCCCCTATAGAATGAATATTTACAATATTGCCAATTTCATTGTTGGCATGCATTAGGGTAACCAACGATTTTTCTTTGGTACCTGCCAATAGGTTTTCAAGATCATCCAAATCAACATGTCCGTTGGGTAACAGTTTTACATAGCTTACTTTGGCTAAATCAAGTTTATCAATATGCTGAACGGTATGTAAAGTGGCATGGTGCTCAATTAAAGATGTAATTATATGCTTGCAGCCAAGATTATTAACAGCGGCCATAATGGCTGTATTACTGCTTTCTGTGCCACCGCTTGTAAAAAATATTTCAGCAGGATGAGCATTTAGAATTTTAGCAACCGTTTTTCTTGATTGTTCCACAGCCATTCTTGTTTCTCTTCCATAAGAATAAATGGAAGAAGGATTGCCAAATTTTTCCGTTAAAAATGGCATCATTGCCTCAAGTACCTCCTTATCCAATGAAGTAGTAGCTGCATTGTCAAAATAAATTCTCATAAGTACATATTAAATTTTACTGGAAAAACGAATCATGTTATTTTGGAAAATAACGAAATGGTCAACAGTTGTTATTACATTGCGTCTATTACATTGCTTCTATTACATTGCTTCTATAATATCTTTCATTAGTTTTTTGGCAATATTATTAGCGGTAGTTTCAAAATTGCTTTCTGCATAAATCCTAATAATAGGTTCTGTATTGCTGGTTCTCAAATGAACCCAATCTGTATCAAACTCGATTTTTAAACCATCTTCAATATTTATTGGCTGATTTTTGTATTTAATTTTAATTTTCTCAAATACAGCATTAACATCAATATTTTTTTCGAGGGTAATTTTATTTTTACTTATGAAATAATTTGGATAAGTATTTCTCAATTGCTGTACAGTTTTTTTGCTATGCGCAAGATGGGTAAGAAACAAAGCAATACCAATTAACGCATCCCTGCCATAATGAAGATCGGGAAGTATAATACCTCCATTACCTTCGCCACCAATTACTGCATTTACAGCTTTCATTTTGGTAACTACATTTACTTCGCCTACAGCACTCGGAAAATATTGACCTCCATGTTTTTCGGTAACATCCCTTAGTGCTCTTGTGCTACTCATATTAGAAACTGTATTACCTTTTCGTTTACTTAAAACGAAATCTGCTACTGCAACCAATGTGTATTCTTCGCCAAACATGCTGCCATCTTCACATACAAAACAGAGGCGATCCACATCAGGATCTACCGCTATTCCCAGGCTGGCATTCTGTTTAACCACTTCTTTGCTAAGCTCATTTAAATGTTCGGGCAAAGGCTCAGGATTATGGGCAAATTTTCCATTTACTTCACCATTTAACAATACAAAATCCTTTACGCCAATTGCTTTTAGCAAAGCAGGTACTGCAATGGCGCCTGTACTATTTACAGCGTCAATTACTATCTTAAATTTTGCTTTTTTAATTGCAGCAATATCTACCATCTCATAGTTAATAACTGCATCAATATGTTTTTGAAGAGATGATTCGTCGTTTATAACCATTCCAAGTTTTTCAACTCCTGCAAAGAGAAAATCTTCAGCAGCGGCCATTTCCAAAACCCGTTCTCCCTGTGCAGCGTTTATAAACTCACCTTTGCTATTTAAAAGTTTTAGTGCATTCCACTCTTTTGGGTTATGGCTTGCAGTTATTATAATGCCACCACTAGCCTGCTCAGCTACTACCGCCATTTCTACCGTGGGCGTAGTACTATAATCTACGTCTATAACATCAAAGCCAAGGGCAGATAGTGTACTGATAACAAGCTGCTTTACCATTTCACCACTTATTCTTCCATCTCTGCCCACTACAATTTTTTTGCTGCCATTTTTTATGTTGGATTCATCGTCTGTAAGTAATAAAGAGCCATAAGCTGCTGTAAATTTTACTATATCAACGGGAGTAAGATTTTCGCCTGTTTTTCCACCTATTGTACCTCTAATGCCAGATATACTTTTTATTAAAGTCATTATTTTTTTTTTGATTTTGCAAAGATAAAGAAGATGGCCTATTGAATCTTTATTAAAAGAAATGGGGTGCATCCCAAATTGTTGCAGCAACAAGTAGTCGGTGAGGACACCGACCGAAATAAGGAGAGACAATTCTGAGCCTCGGTCGGTGTCCACACCGACCGAAATAAGGAGAGACAATTTTGGATGCACCCAAGAAATGAATGACTATCCGCAATTGAGTGCAACGTTACAAAATAGATAACTTTCATTAAAAATTCTGTCTCGCTGCCTCATCCCAACCCTTCTCCAAAGGAGAAGGAACTCGAGGATTGGAGCGGAAAATCTTTAGTATGGAGTTAATCTTTTGTTTGCACCTCTTTACGGATAGTCGGTAAGAAATGATTATCTAATCATGATTTTATTATTGAAAATCTATTTCGGCTTCCTTCGTTTGGAGAGTTAAACATTTCAGAAATTTTTAGCCTCTAAATAGTTTACTTTTTTTTCGATTAAAATTGTTTGAAACACCTGTCTGTAATGCATTTTAATACCTATTTACTATTTCCACTGCAAAAGTTGAGTTTAACTATAAAAGCCGGATTTAAAATAAAAATACTTCTTCTGATACAATTGAATTGCTCTTAAATGCTTCTTCTTCTATTTTAAAATTATATTTGTACTTAAATTTAAAAGTAAAATATGTGGCTCAATAACATTCTGGAAACAATAGGAAACACCCCTCTCATTAAACTCAACAAAATAACCAAAGATTTACCTTGCACAGTTTTAGCCAAAGTAGAATATTTTAATCCTGGTAATAGTATAAAGGATAGAATGGCACTTAAAATGCTTGAAGTTGCAGAGCAAGAAGGCAAAATAAAGCCTGGCGGAACAATTATAGAGGGAACGAGTGGCAACACCGGTATGGGGCTAGCTTTGGCAGCCTGTGTAAAAGGTTATAAATGTATATTTACTACTACCGAAAAACAATCAAAAGAAAAAGCTGATATTTTAAAAGCTGTTGGTGCAGAAGTAATTGTTTGCCCAACCAATGTAGAACCTGAAGACCCCCGTTCTTATTATTCTGTAAGCAAGCGCCTTGCTGCAGAAGTACCCAATAGCTGGTATGTAAACCAATACGATAACCTTGCAAACAGACAGGCGCATTACGAACAAACTGGCCCGGAAATATGGCAGCAAACCGAAGGGAAAGTTACGCACCTTGTAGTAGCAACAGGCACCGGCGGAACAATTGTTGGTACTGCTAAATACTTAAAAGAACAAAACCCCCATATAAAAATATGGGCTATTGATAGCTATGGCAGTTTATTAAAAAAATATTTTGAAACAGGTGAACTTGACCAAAAAGAAGTTTACCCCTACATAAGTGAGGGCTTTGGTGAAGATTTTGTACCAAAGAATTATGACATGAGTTTAATAGATGAATTTACCAAGGTTACTGATAAAGATGGAGCTGTAATGGCAAGGCGTATAGCAAAAGAAGAAGGCATTTTTGTAGGTTATAGTTGTGGCAGTTGTTTGCAGGGGATGATGCAATTAAAAAATCAGTTAAAAAAAGATGATGTAGTAGTTTGTATTTTTCATGACCATGGCAGCCGCTATATTGGTAAAATTTATAACGATCAGTGGATGATGGAAAGAGGTTTTTTAGAGGTAAAAACCTTTAAGGATATTATTAGTGGCAGGGGTGGTAAAAGTATTTTAGTACTCACTCCGGGTAATTCTGTTGCGGAAGCAATTGCGTTAATGAAGAAATATGATATTGAAAATATTCCTGTAATGGAGAATGGGAAAAATATAGGTGCTATATCTGAAGGTGGATTATTTGATAAACTACTTACAGATGGCAGTATTGTTTCTAAATCGATAGAAAGTGTTTTAGAAAAAGCTTATCCGGAAGTTGCTTTTGATATACCGGTAGAAAGATTGAGTAGCTTAATAAACAAAGAAAATGGCGCTGTATTGAGTAAAGACGAAATGGGCACTTTTCATATTGTAACCAAATACGACATTATACAAAGTATCAGTAAAAAATGAGATGGAAAATTAATAACAGGTAAACATTTTTTTATAGTGCTGCATTGTAATGATGCAGCATTTTTTATGTCACAAAATTCAGCAGTAGTAAAATTACTTTTTACTAATCGTACTATTACATATCTGATATTGGTGCAACTACGTTTTTGTTAGTAATTACTTAAATGAATTAAATGGGCAATTCTCCTCTTTGTGGTTAATAATTTGTGGATAACCTTTGTATTGAAGTTGATTGATGAAGATTTGGTATCAATCTTATCCAAAATTACTGATAAACCTATACCTTATTTAATTCAAATATCACTGAAAAGCAGCAAGAAAAAACAGATTCCAACATCAGTCAACTTCATTAATTTTTAATACCCATCAGAAATTATAAAATAATTTAAGCCTTTATAATCTTCACTTTTGAAAACAACAGTAATAGTAGTTCTTAACAAATCAACATTTTAATAATTCTATACCTTTTGAAAATTAGCAATAGTATAAACATGATTAAACTCAAATGGGCTAAGGTCATGTAAAACAAAGCTTAGTCTGAAAGTATTATTTCAGCTTCTGAAACTTCTAACTTTATTTACGTCTTTTACCAGATGTAAATAGTAGCTTTCACAAATTATTTGTAATAATTGTGGAAGCTTTTTTATTTTACTACTGATGATAAATATTTTTTATAAATTATATTAATACGTAAAAAAAATAATAGTAAGATGTATTGTTACTACCTCAATGGTAAATTTACTGCAATAAAAAGAGGGCGTATTTTCGCTAGTTTACTATTTGTGGATAATTGATATTTGTACAGAGATTGATTGAAACAAAATAATTATCAATCTTATTAAATATCCTAAAAAAAACCATATAAAGATTTTTATCCAAGAGCTTAATAAACTAAAAAAAATCCAACATTAATTAATTTCTTTTTTTAAATCATCAAATAAATATAACAGTTTAACGTTTCCATTAAAAATTCAACAAAAAAAATAAACGAAAAGCATTTTAAAAATTTAAAATCCAATTTCTAAAGAAGGCCAAAAATCAAATCCAGGATCTATGCTGTAAAAAGCGATGATGAACCAAAAACCAAATACAATGTCCTGAGTTTATGCTGTTAAAAGCGATGATAACTCAAAAGCCGGTTAAAATACAATATCCTAAGCCTATGCTCTAAAAAGCGATGATGGCAAAGAAAAGATCAACACACTGAAACCAGGAAAAATTTTTCTGGAGAGGAAACCCCTCAAAAAATTAAAGATCCCAGAACAGTCCGTAAAAAGAAAGTTCACCAAGTTACTTCCGCAATCTATAAAATACATTTATAGCTGCGGAAGTTCTTGTTTTTACTAAAAGCTAATCTTAAAAATAGAACGATTTCACCTTAAATGGAGGAAACTACAAAAACACCAGTTTTGAAGGCATTAGTACTGTTTACGATTAACTATGGCTGTCAAGCATGGTCGTCTTCATTAATTCAAACTCCTAAAATCTACCGGCACCAGTTTGCTCACGCCAGGCTCCTGCATGGTTACGCCATAAATCACATATACCGCACTCATGGTTTGTTTGTTGTGGGTTACAATAATAAATTGACTGTTATGGATAATTAAATTTGGCGATTAATGAAGATAATTAAGTTTTGTAAAAGCTGCTTTTACTGATTTTTTAAACTTAATATATGAAGACAATTCGTTTAACTTTTGCATTCCAATTTTTTGCCCCAAGGGCATGTAGATGTCATTTATAGATAAATCTTTCCTTCGTTTAAGTGCAACCTCCTGTCTTGAAATTCTTATCGCCTCTTTGATAGTTTGCTTTGGATCGGAAAATTGCCTCAGGCTTTCGATTAATGCCTAATTCTACGTCTGATTTTACTGTTCCAATTTCTTTTTTGAATAGTTCTTTGTCAGCAAGAAGCCAGGCTTCAATCATGTAAACCGGTATTATTAGCGTAATAGTTTTGCAATAATCAAAATCCTTTTTTGTGGAGAGTTCTTGTAAGGCAGGATTGATTGAATTGATATAAACATTTTCATCAGTATCATTATCGGCATCACGGTGAACACAGAGAATAGTCATACCAAATTGATCTAACCCATCTTTAGAAGCTTGAATTACCTGCTCATAAAATTTTAACCCGGTTTTTTTAAGAAAAACAGGTTGAAGGAAAATTTCAAAATCTCCTTGTGCTTCAAAAGCAATAGCATCAAAAGTTCTTTTTACAACGCTCTCAAGAAATCGCAGATCTGTGCTTCCTTCGGTATATAAACCAACAAAAAGTTGCTTTGTCATATCAATTCAAAAATGTATGAGCCTGTGTGTTTTCAGTTGTTTGGAGGTAATCTTTAATTGAGGAAATCGTAATTTTCCTTTCCTGGTCAGAAAAGATAATGCTTGTCTGTATATCATTTTCCTTGTGTGCAGGTGTTATTTTAGTTACACTAATTTTTACCTTATTTCCTTCTAATTCCAATATCCTGCTTCTCATTTCCGCGTAATGAACTGTTACATTCCTATCTTTTTGCCAGGTTATCATTTCACCAACTAAAACTGGTGAATGTGTATTAACAATAACTTGCCGCAATGCTGAACTTTCTGATGAAAAATTTGTGGTTAAATCTTTTAACAGATTTGCCAATGCTTTTATTCTAAACGGGTTAATTCCATTCTCAGGTTCTTCAAAACACAATAACCCTGTATGTTTTTCATCAAATTCGAGAATACACAATACTAATAATCTCAACGTTCCCTCCGACAGTACTCTTGAACTATATTCCTTTCCATCTTCATCTTTTAATTTGATAATATATTGTCTGCTACCCACATCGTCATAAACATCCACATTTACAAAATTCGGTAAAAAGCTATTGAGCTTTCTTGTAATTTCTAAAAGTGTATATTCATCTTGTTTTTTAATTCTATATAGAACGGCGGCCATGTTTTTACCACTTTGAGTAATAAGGTCTTTCATACCTGGCTCCTGTTTAGTAGGTTGCCGAAGATGCTCGGGATTAAGTTGAAGAAATTGCCAACTTCTCATTTCATCTTTAGCTGCAAACACATGGGGGAAGTCAACATTTACTACACCTCCCAACACAGTTTGAGAAATTGTGTTTGCAGGAGTAGCTTTTCCTCCCTGGAATGTGTCCTGGCGCATTTTGATTGTTGGTCTTCCGTTTTCATTTGTCGTTTGAATAAAAGGTTCCCGTGAACCTCCGGCTCTGAGGGTTTTGGCCAATTCTTTAGACTCCTTGAATTTTTTAACCCAGCTATCCTCATCAGGTCTTATTTTTTCAAGAATTTCTTTCTTAACAAACAAATCTTCAAAGCCCATTTTGTTTTTACTTCGTTCTATTACGATGGAATAGCGTAACCGGGTGTTGTTTAACTCTACTTCGCCTCCCCAATTATCCTTTACTTTTCTATTCAAAAGCATCTCAACTAAAAACCCCATTTCTTTTGCGTACTCATCCTCTCCTATTTGAGTAAATAACTCCGTAGGATCTCCACGCTGTTCAGAAAAAGCTGTTCTCAAATCTACCTCAGCCAAACGTGATAACAATTGCAAAGCATCGAAAAGGTTACTTTTCCCTGATGCATTGGTGCCAGCAATGATAGTTAAAGGTGAAAAGTCCATTTCAAAGTTTAGAAATGACTTGAATCCATTAACTTTTATGTAGGTTATCATGTTATATTTTTAATTAAAATACCTTTTACAAATAATTAAAACTCAAAGGTATCCTATACTTACAAACAAAGTTCTATGAAATTCGAGATTAAAATCAAGAAAACCGGCATTTAAAAAACAAAATTGTATAGTTTAAAAATGTAAAATCCCAACACATATTATTTATTACTTCCGGGCAGTCTTCATTAATTCAAACTCCTAAAATCTACCGGCACCAGTTTGCTCACGCCGGGCTCCTGCATGGTTACGCCGTAAATTACATCTACCGCACTCATGGTTTGTTTGTTATGGGTTACAATAATAAATTGACTGTTTTCACTAAACTGCTTAATCATTTTTGTAAACTTACCTACGTTGGCATCATCTAACGGTGCATCCACTTCATCTAAAATACAAAACGGTGCAGGCTTTATAAGGTAGATGGCAAATAGTAGTGCGGTAGCTGTAAGCGTTTTTTCGCCTCCGCTTAACTGTCCAATACTACTTGGGCGTTTACCTTTTGGTTTGGCTACTATATCAATACCTGTATCAGCAAGGTTTTCCGGATCAACCAATACCATATCGGCAGTATCATCTTCTGTAAAGAGAGCTTTAAATACTTTTTGAAAGTTTTCTCTTACTTTATTAAATGTATCTAAAAACTGCTGATTGGCTGTAGCTTCTACCTCTTGAATGGTTAGCATAAGACTGTCTTTGGCTGTTACCAAATCGTTCTTTTGCTCAAGTATAAATTCATACCGCTTCTTCATTTCGGTGTAAGCTTCAATGGCAGTTGGATTTACCTCTCCAATATTTTCCAGCCGCTTGCGCATACGGTCATTCTTATCCTGCAACTCTTGTAGCGGTGTTTCTGTAGTACGAGGCTCATCAATAATTGCATCCAAATCAATTCTAAACTCCACTTGTAGCCGCTCCTTCATACCAGCTAGTTGCAATTTAAGTTCGGTTAATTTGTCTTTAATCTCATTCAGTAAATTATCTATTCCTTCTTTGGATTTTTGTTTTTGGCGTAACTCAGTTTCTTTAGCAGCAAGCGCATTGCGGATATTATAATACGCCTGATCTGCTTCGTTTAACTTTTTTTCTTCAACCTCTTTACCATGTAGTAGCGTTACTACAAGGGCTTCCAATTCGGCCAGTACTGCCGCAGTTGCTGCAATATTACCTGCTGCCTCTGCCAACTGTTCACTGCTGCTTTCTACTTGTGTTGTAAGATCTTTAAGTTGGTTACTTTTAAACTCAAACTCCTGTTTAAGAGATAAAACCTTGCTCTGCTGCTTAGTGTATTGAAGGTTGTTATCATTATACGTAGCTGTTGCAAAATTATACTCCTGCTCTGCTGCTGCATAGTCTTGTTCTACAGCCTGCATACGATCCGTTAGCTCCTCTAACTGTGTATTTAATTTTTCTAGTTCATCTCTTGTACTTGCAATAGCATCATGATTATCCTCCAACTGTACCTGCAAATCCTCTACCCTTTTGTTGCTGCTTTCTTCCTGGTGGTGAAGGTTCTCAATTTTATTTTGCAGGCTAAATACCTGGTTGGTAAGGTTATTAATATCCTGCTGTGCCTGTTTAATAGCACTCTCTTTTAGTTGTTCGTTAAATGCAATTACTTCGTTGTGGCGCTCCTGAATAACGGCTTTTAATTGGTTTACAAGTTTTTCCTGAACGGCAATTTCTTCAACCAGTTTTTCCAAATTTTTAGCCCGGCCAATTTTTTTACCTTCAAACAAACCAACGCTGCCTCCTGTAAGAGAATAAGTTCCTTTTACATATTTACCAGTTTTTTCCAGAATAATGAAACCATTACTATTTATGAGGGCATCTTCATTTTCAGCAATAAAAACATTGCCTAGCAAGTGTTTGGCAAGGCTGCTATATTTAGCATCTATCTCCGCTACGCTTAATGCAGAAAAAGTATTGGCAGGTAGTACAGTTGTGGCATTTACTGAATTTGTTTGTAACCAATCATTCAATTTATCCAGCAAAAAGAAATTGGCTTTACCCTTTTTATTATCATCCAATAAATGGATGGCTTTAAGGCCTTCTTCCAGGTTGTTAACTACGTAATAATTGAGGTATGGTTCCAGTACATTTTCTACTGCCGCCCTATATTCCGGCTGTACATAAATAATATCACTCAGCAAAGGAGCTTCGTGATTCCATTGGGTGTTTTTATGTAAAAATTTTACGCTCTCCGGATAACCTTCCATCGAATCTACCAGGCTTTTTAAGAGCGCATGTTCATTTTTCTTACTATCAAGCTTACGGCTTTCATCTGCCAGTTCACTTCTTAATTTCTCCAGCTTGCTTTGTGTTTGAAAAATTTGTTCTTTGGTAAACTCCTGGTGATCTTGCAATTGTTGCAATGCTATTTTCTTTTGCTCAAGATCATCTGCCTTTATGGTACGGTCTATTTCTAACTGCTGCAACTGTGCCTGTCGCTGGTTTTTTTCATCTTGTATTTGCAGGATGGTTCGTTGCAAATTTTGGATGGAAGTATCTGCAACAGCAACCTTTTTTTCTGCATCAAACTGATGGCGTTGAATGGCCTGGTTCTCTTTACGCAGCTCATCTATACTACTTCGCTTTTGATCAAAAATGGCACGCTTCTCCTCTACTGCATATTTTAAATCTTCCAGCTTATCTTCCAGTATAAGTAACTTTTCTTCGTCCTCTTTTATTTGATTACTGGTAAAATGAATACTTTCATCTAACCCTTTTAACTGGCCGCCAGCTTTTTGTAAAAATTCTTGCAAGCTAGTTTCTCTTTCTCTTAAATATTGAAGGCGCTGTGCAGTAAGGCTTTTTTCGCTTTCTTTATTACGTACAGTGGCCAACATCTCATTAAAGTTATGTTGCATTTCCTGCAAGGCTTTTTCCTTTTCTACAAAGGCAAGCTTTTCTTGCTCCATTGCAGCTTCTTCAGTTGCAATAGTGGCTTCTAAAAAAACTTTTTTATCTACTTCTGCATGCTGTTGCTGATTTAAGTTACGATAAGTAATATTAAATCCCTCTAGCGAGGCTTTGGCTAGCTCAATACTTACCTCTTTGTAATCTTTCTTTATTTCAAAATATTTTTCTGCCTTTTTTGCCTGGTTTTCAAGCGATTTTAACTGGTTGTTTATTTCAAACAATAAATCTTCTATCCTTGCCAAATCCTGCTCGGTAGCATCTAATTTTAGTTTGGCCTCTTTTTTACGGGTTTTGTAAATGGTAATACCGGCTGCCTGTTCCAGCATTTTACGGCGACTGTTTTCTTTGTCTTTAATAATATCATCTACCATACCTAGTTCGATAATAGCATAACTATCCGTACTTACGCCAGTATCCATAAATAAATTATGAATATCCTTCAGGCGGCAGGCTACATCGTTGAGGCGGTATTCGCTTTCCCCATTTTTATAATATTTACGGGTTACTGTTACCATGTTAAACTCTGTAGGCAACAGATTTTTTGTATTCTCAAAAGTAAGGCTAACTTCGGCAAGGCCAGATGCAGAGCGGGTTTTAGAACCATTAAATACCAGGCTCTCCAGGTTTTCACTGCGGAGATTACTGATTTTATGCTCGCCTATTACCCAACGGATACTATCAATTATATTGCTTTTACCACAACCATTTGGGCCTATCACACCGGTAATACCTTCATCGAAATGGAGTACGGTTTTATCTGCAAAACTTTTAAATCCTTTAATTTCTAAACTCTTTAAACGCACTTGTCTGTATTTTTAGTAAGACGGCAAATATAAAGTAATGGGCTTAGAAGTGAAGTTGAACATTTACACAGTTTTACCAGGTTATCCACAGGTTACAAACTGCTTAATTACATTTTATTAAAATATATTTGATTTGATTTACAATGACTTAAAAAGAAAAATAGTTATTAAAAGAAGCAAGTACTCAATGTTGATAATGTGGTATAGTGCTTAAACACCCAACTTTTTGCAAACTTTTTTTGATAAAAAAAGCTATCCCAAAACAATAGATTTGATAACAGCATATCGTATTTATAGCTTTTGTTGCTGTTTAAGTTAAAAAAATAACTCTTATAAAATTAATGATTGCTCAAAAAGAAAATGAGACTTTCTATTAAAATATGGGTTTAATTATTACTGTTATGCATTGTAGTATAAGTATTTTATATCGGTTTGCCCTTGAATAATTCAATAAGTAATAATTGTAAAAATTAAATGAAGATTAAAATTTTGGGGGACAACAGAATACAACACTAATTATAATATTTATAACTTTTTATAATTTATTGTTGAGGTACGCCTCAAGTCTTACTTTTTCATTTTTAATAATGGGTATGTAAATAGTGGCTCTGTCTAAAAAAGCCTGGTAATCCTCTTTCAACAAAGTGAGATTACTTGTTTTTCCTGATTGCAACTCAAGCCTGTTAAGTAATTCATCAAAACCAGGAATACCAACCATTGAAAAAGTAGGTTTTATTTTATGAATGAGCTTACTAAATGCAATTGTATCGTTTTGGTTATACAAAATTTTTACATCTTCAATTTGAGGAACAATGGTACTTTCAAAAATTTCAAATAGCACTTTGGCGTAGTCAAAATCATCTCCCAATAATTCGTGTAAATGTTTACGACTAAGCTTTTCATTGAAAACAAATTTGCCATTTGTATCAATAACAGGCTCAGGTATTACTATATTTGGCGCATTTTTTAAAAATTTTCCAATGGCGGTTTGTAACTGATTGGGGGTGTATGGTTTTGAAACAAAATCATTTATACCCGATTCTCTTGCTTTTTGTTTAAGCCCAATAATAGCTGTGGCAGAAACACCAATTATGGGAATATCCTTATACCATTTGGCAGAGGCACGAATATCTATAGTTGCTTCTATCCCATCTTTTAACGGCATTTGCAAATCCATTAAAATAAGATCAAAACTGTTGGCATCTGTCAACAGTTCAATAGCCTCTACGCCGTTTTCGGCAAATTGATGATAAATACCCCATTTGCTTAACAGCTTACCAATATATTTTCGGTTTACCTCATTATCTTCTGCCACCAATATTTTGTAGCCTTTAAAATTATATTGTATTTCCTGCATTTCTGCAGGCCGCTCTACCATTATTGTTGAGTGCCCCTTTTTTAGTGGCAACAAAATATTAAATTTAGTTCCTTCGCCCTCTTTACTTTCTAAATGAATGGTACCATTTAAAAACTCTACCAGTTTTTTTGCAATGGCCAGGCCAAGCCCGGTTCCTTTTGATCGGCTTTCCTCATCACCTGCTTGTGTGAATTTTTCAAAAATACTGCTCTGTTCTTTTTTACTTATACCTCTTCCAGTATCGCTAATCATCACATTTAGCAGTACCTTTTCATCATTATTGCTATACAGTTCGGCCTGTAATTTTATTTCGCCTCTATCTGTAAACTTACTTGCATTGGTAAGTATATTCAGCAAAATCTGAGTAATCATTAAATCGTCACTTACTACAAACTGTATTGGGCTTTGGGGATACTCAAACAATACTTTTACAGCAGAATTTTTATGCAGAATTCTAATTGTTTTTTCTAATCCTTTTAATAATCTAACAATATCCAATTCTTTAATATTGGTATCTATTTTACCAGCCTCAATTTTTGAAATATCTAAAATATTGGTAACCAGCCTTAATAAAATTTCTGTACTACTTTGCACAACATCAAGGTACTCTTGCTGTTCAGGGTTTACAGAGGTATCCTGTAGCAGGTACGTCATACCGGCAATTGCATTGAGTGGTGTACGAATTTCATGACTCATATTGGCTAAAAACTCCTGCTCGGCAGCGTGGGCATTTTCGGCTATTTCTTTGGCAGCCTTAAGCTGGGTTTGTAATAATTTTTGGTCTGTAATATCAAGGTGAATACCAATAGAACCTACCATTTCGCCATTATCATTGTACCTGGGTGCACCACTTATAAGCCACCATTTAATTTCTCCTTTTTTATTGTTTATCCTTCTTTCGTACGCATCTGAAATACCTATTTTTCTAATGTTGTTTTTTTCGTTTGTACCCAAATCATTTTTATTATCAAGAAACAATTCGGGCGCCGATTTGCCGGTAAGTTCTGCGAGAGTAAAGCCACTCATGTTACAAAAGCTATTGTTAGCAAATTGAATAATTTCATTTGTATCTACTTCTAACAAACCTAAATTCATGTTGGCAATAATACCACGGTATTTCTCTTCTCGGATTACGAGCGCATTTTGAGCATTTTTTTCGTTAGTTATATCAGTGTACTTCCATAAATGCCCTCTGTATATTTCATCAATGTAAATGGGAATATAATCCCGGCTAAAATACCTCCCATCAATTAGCGCTAAAACATCTCCTATAACCAGTTTTTTTTCAGCTAAAAGTATTTCAATGTCATGTACAAATTTATCGGGGTTGATAAACGCCTCTTTTGACTGCTCGGCAGATTGCGAACAATCTGCACCAATAAGCGCCTCCGGTGGTGCACTTATACCAAACATTTTACAAAAAAGCGGATTTGTAAGTACAATATGCCTTTCTTCATCCTCAACTAAAATACCTGCCTGTAGGTTAATGATTAAAGATGATAAGCGTTTTTCAGACTCCTGAAGGCGCTGCCTTGATAGCCTTTTATCTGTAATATTTTCTTCAATGGCAAAATAGCCAGCAATTTCTCCGCTAGCGTTTTTTATTGCCTGGCATTGTATATGTACCCAGTATGCCATGCCATTTTTGGAGTAATTTATAATTTCAGCATTAAAATCGTTGCCAAGCATAAGTTGCTCACGCATGTACTCGTTGGTTGCTTTATCTGTCAATTCACCTTGTAAAAAATCTCCCGGCTTTTTTCCTTTTATTTCATCAAGGCTATAGCCCGTCATACTTATAAAGCTTTTATTAATCCACTCAATTCGGCCATCTACATCGGCTATAATTACTGCATTAATATTATCTTCTGCAATTAAGGATAGTATTTTAAGTTTTTCTTCATTTGCCCGCTGCTGTGTAATGTTATCAATTATTACAAAAAACTGCTTATCCTCTTCTTCTATTGCAGGAATGCTTTGCCATTTGCCACTACACCAAAGCTTTTCATTATTTTGTGTGTAATATTCAAACGTTGCTTCTATAGAAACTCCCTCTTTTAATTGCTTTAAAATATCATCAATTGCCGCATTAGTTGCAATAGGTCCAGAACCAAGTTTTGCAAAATGCTGTCCTTTTATTTCCTCAACAGAATAACCTGTAAGCTGAGCAAACCCTTCATTACACCATTGAATAAAACCTGCTGCATTTAAAAAAATAACGCCACTTTTTATGAGATTAGCAACAAGAGATAATCTACTAATATTATCCTGCTGCTTTTTTTGTGCATTGTTATTTATATTAATAATCCTCAACTGATTTATACTTTCGTCTGAAATATTTTCATATTTTTTTACTATTTCCAATAAATCGATAGTGGCATCATGTAAAGCAAAATCACTAAAAGAAAGATTATTAGCCAATAACTCGTCAATTGAATTAACCAGTGGTGAACCTAGAAATACAAACTCATTATCTACTGGCAAATATGCAAATTGCCCACGAAATTGAATTTTTACCTTGGTTGGTATAGCTGGCTCCAATAATATAACCTGCTGCAGCAAATGATTAAAATCGGAAAAGTGTTTTGTTGGGTTTAAGGGGCTTACTAAACGTACTGTTTGCTCAAATGGCAAGCTAAGGGCATTAGGAAATAATTTTAAAAACGATTCACCTGCAGCAACAATATTTAAGTCCTCATTTATTTTAATATAAAAAGGAAACAATTTATTAAATTGAGCACAATCAAGCGTAAATTCTTTATCAATCATAACCGGCTTACTTTTAAAAAAATTACCATCGCTTTTACATTTCTACTTTGCAAAATAAATACTCCCTTAAAAAACAATCCTTTACATAACCAAAGCAATCAACAAGCCTTGTTAAACAATGAGACATACTTGAAACTAAAAGATAATTAACGTACAAACACTATATCCAAAGGAGAAACTTGAGTTTTTTAAACTGTCAATTCCTAAGATTAGATAGTATTTTGCTATTAAAAACAGGCAAATTTAACAAAATAAACTACAAAATTCC
The DNA here is from genome assembly GCA_038234405.1 of Chitinophagales bacterium. Lineage (GTDB taxonomy): Bacteria > Bacteroidota > Bacteroidia > Chitinophagales > Chitinophagaceae > Ferruginibacter. The sequence continues at coordinate 17,568 of JBBQTZ010000011.1, read as the reverse complement.
CTAATATCTCTTTTACATTCTGTCAAATTTCTGTGGTGGTTCTAAAAAAACTATTCCTATTAATTCATCTCACCTAAATTATTAATTTGCTACTAAAACAGGTATAGCAACTATATCAACATAAAAAATAGCAGCTTTAAATACTGTTTACAACATTTATTAAATTAATTGCTGCACAATTATATAAACAGTAGAATACATTATTTTGTATAAGCATATCATCAAATTGCATATTTTAAATTTATGCCAATTTGGTATTATAGCCAATAACGTAATTATACTATTTTTATTGGGCAAGAAAAATCGGGAACGTTTTATAATTTTTGCCAAAAAATTCCATAAAGAAAGAGGTTCAATCAGATTTCAGTCACTTAAAAAAACAGATGTCCTTAAACGCAGCCAAAAGGTTATAAAAAACTACTTCCTTCTAAACAATAAACTACTTAAAACTACAATACCATAGTTTTTTCAACGTAAAAATAACCAAGGTAAAAAAGCTATTTTACCGCCTTATTAGCTGAATTCTTCCAATATAATGCTTTAAAGATGTCCTTAAAATGAAATGCTCCTAATAAAAGACTAATAAATTTGAAAAAATTTGAATTTGTAAACAGCTACATTCTCATCGGCTATATTTTGTTATATTGCATTTTCAAAAATCAAAGTATTTAAACTTCTGAAATAATAAAAGTCCTCTTGCTTATATATTCGCAAAAAAATCTGAATGAAAATTAACAATATCCTTACTACTATTTTGCTTTTTACTGGTTTAGTTAGTAAAAGTCAAACGATAACTCCTGTTCTTGTAAATATTGAACAAATGGTATCCTACGAAGTTGCCCATCCTGAAAAATTCAGAAAATGTGCCACCTGCCCACAAAAAGAGGTAGATGGAGGCTGGAAAAACATCGCCGAAAACCTGCCAATGCCAGTAGGTGCCTTAATCAAATTACAAGAAAAACAACAGCAAACCCAAAGCAGGCCTGCAACGCCAGGCACCCCACTAAATCCGTTGGTACCATCTCCCCTGCCCAACCAAACATTTTTGGGTCATGTAGATCCAGGCCAGGGCATTCCGCCAGATACACATGGTGCAGTAGGCATTAACCATATAGTAACAGCCACCAACGATTTTTTAAGAATTCATACCAAAACCGGAACTGTTTTAAGTACAGTATCCATTACCTCCTTTGCAGGAGTGCCTAATACATGCGATCCTTACATCAAATTCGATCCTCTTTCAAAAAGATTTTTTTACTCTGCTATAGATTGCAGCGGCGACAATGGTAATAAAGTGGCTATTATGGTTTCGCAAACAAGCGACCCTACGGGCAATTGGTTTCGCTATACTTTCGCCCCCAACGTGCCAGGCGGTTCTTTTTTTCTCGATCATCCTTACCTTGGTTTTGATGAAAGATGGCTTGTAATTTCTGGTAGAAAATTTCCTACCTCCACTTCATTTAGTGGTTCCATTTTATTTTTATTAGATAAGGTAAAACTTTTGGCCAACCAGCCATTAACCTTTGGTACAGATGCACAGGCAATAGAAAAAACAGCCGCAGATGGTGATGCACCATTGCCCGTAACTGTATATGGCGCTAACCCAAACCCCGGTACATTTTACATTTTACAAAACTGGAATGGCGCCAGTTCTGCCATACGGCTTACTACTGTTACCGGTAATATACCTAACGCCACCTGGAACACAACAGCACCCAATGCCATATTTGCGGCAGGCGGCTCCCCGTGGACGTCGCAGGCTGGCAACATAGCTGAGCAATTAGGCGAATCAAGAAAAATTGCCACCAATGATGCCAGAATAAGTACCGGAGTAATGGTAAATGGCAATATATGGTGTGCACATCATATTGGCATAAGTACAAACAATGTAGCTGTGCAATGGTGGCAGTTAAACGGCACCGCAGGCAGTAATTTTGGTAATGTATTACAACGTGGCCGCATTGGTGATGGCATTGCAAATAATTATAGGTGGTTTCCGGGTATAGCAGTTAACGAAAATGAAGACGTAATCATTGGCTACACTGTATCTTCTAATATTTCAAGAATAAGCTCTGCCTACAGCTTTCGCACCAACACTACCCCACCTAATACCACTAATGAAGAAAATATTTACAAGCTTGGCTTAAGCACTTATTATAAAGATTTTGGAGGAAGCAGGGCAAGATGGGGTGATTACAGCCATAGCGCACCTGATCCGGTAGATGGATCTTTATGGACAATACAAGAGTATGCAGACCAGCGAACAGGTACTGCCGACAATGACTCGAGGTACGGAGTATGGTGGGCACAGGTAGTACCCAACTCTACCCTGCTTGCCAGAGATGCTACTATTGGTGCAGTAATAGAACCAACTGCCGGATTAGTATGTAAAGTACCTGTAACGCCCAAAGTAATTATCAGAAATACCGGAAAAGATACCCTCCGCAGTGTACAGGTGGGGATGATACTAGATGGTGTGCCTTTGGGTTCCCTTACCAGCATTAGTAATCTATCCATTGCAAGTTTTACCAATTCGGCACCATTTAATATTTCTCCCTCATTTGCTGTAGCACCGGGAGTACATACTTTAAAGGTTTTTACAATTAACCCAAATGGAGGTGCAGATGCAAGGCCAGCTAATGATACAACTACTGTAAACTTTACAGTAGCTCCCTCATTAGTACTCCCTTACACAGAGAGTTTTGAAGCTGCAGCTTTTCCGCCTGCCAACGGTTCTGCCATTATTAATGCAGATGCACCAGAAATTACCTGGGCAAAAACCAGTCTCGCCGGCCGGCCAGGTAATAGTTCTATCAGAATAAATTGCTTCGATTATGAACCCGATGCCAATAACAATGTTGGGCAGCGGGATATTTATCGTACCCCCAATATTAATGTAGCTTCTTTAGATTCATTGGCCGTAACTTTTAATGTAGCCTACCGTCAATATTTTGGTACAGATGTTACTGAGCCAATCAATGATTCGTTGCTGTTAATTTATACACCAAACTGCGGTATCAACTGGTACCCAACCAATTACCAGTTAGGAGGTGCAAGCCTCGCTACCGTAAGCACTACTTCCAATGTATCATTTGTGCCTGCCGCAACTCAATGGCGTACAGATAAAGTAATTTTAAAAGATTTCTGCAGCAGCAACCTGAATAATATAATGATAGGGTTTCAATCTGTAAATGGCTATGGCAATAACATTTACCTGGATAGTATAAATATTGTTGGCTATAATTCATTTGCCCGCAATGCAGTTTTAAAAACAATAACAGATCCACTGCCTGCACTCTGCACTACATCATTTACACCAAAAGTAAGTTTTGCAAACCAAGGGCAAGACACCATAAAAACCCTCAAAATAAATTACCAAATAGACAATGGTACTGTTTTTACGGTAGACTGGACGGGCACCCTTGCCAAATGCGATTCTATAAACATCAGTCTGTCAGCAGGTACAGCAGCCATAGGAACGCACACTTTAAAAGTGTTTACATCCTTACCAAATGGCCTGCCAGACCAATCAACCGGTAATGATACGCTCACAAAAATATTTTCCATTTATTCTACCGCAGCCACACCTTTGTTTGAAGGATTTGAATCGGCCAGTATTCCAAATAGTAACTGGGGAATACAAAATGTAAACGGCGGTACTACCTGGGAAAAATCAGTACAGGCAGCCAAAACCGGTGTTGGTGCTTTGCTGCTTAATAATCCAAATACAGCCAATTTTAATGGTGCAATAGATTATTTTATTACCCCCATTGTAATCAATAGTGCCAGTTTCGATTCTGTATTTGTAGATTTTGATGTAGCCTACAGAGCCGGCCCGCAATACCCAGGAGCCACTGTATTTCCATTAGATACATTAGAGTTGTTGGCTACCAGCAACTGCGGACAAACATTCACTTCTATCTGGAAAAAATGGGGTAACGAATTACAGACTGTCAACGACCCCAGCTATTCCTACGCAGGCGTATTTGTACCAGCCAATTCAGCAGAATGGAGTAAAAAAAGAATTTACCTTAGTCCGTTAATTGGAGCTAATAATTTTCAACTTTACTTTGCCGCAAAAGGTAATAAGCAAAACAATATTTGGTTAGATAATATCAATATTACAGCACAAACCCTACCACAGCGCCTCAAAAATCAAGGTTATCTTATTTATCCTAATCCATTTAACAATAGTTTCCTTATTCACCATTCCGCTGTGGAACCGCCTGTAGACCTACAATCTGCTCAGGTATTTAATGGTGCAGGGCAACTTGTGTGGGATAAAAGGTACAATGGAAACGCAGCAAGACAAATAACGGTAGATCTTAAAAATCTTGCGCAAGGTGTTTACGTCTTAAAACTGATGTACACCAACAAAACAATTGTTGAGCGACTAGTAAAAAATTAGAAATATTCAATTAAAAAAAGCAGGCTTAGCTTGCTTTTTTTTCCCGCTTTTTGCAGTTTAAATGCTTTTACAGCCTTAAACAACTTTAAATACAAGGCCTGTAAAATATTTTATTTACCCAAAAACACCCTGAAAGCCTTATCTGTAAAGCATTTAAAAATCTCATTACTGTTGCAATTCTAAAAGCTGTTTAAGAAGAAATTTGCCAAAACAGCAGTATGTACAACCTTTTTAAACAGAGCAAAGCTGGTAAAACAGTTATTTGGGCGTGCCCCTATCGGGTCGGGCTTTCACTGCAAGTCCTCACCAAGCTACGTTTCACTTCGCTTGGTTCCGGGCTTTCCGTTACAATCCCTCACGCAAACCCTATTGTTTCTACACCCAACCCTATAGCTGCTAACTATCGCTCTGTTATACAAAATTTTACAATAAAATTCCAATAACAACTTTTCTTAAAGCAGTTACCACAATACAAATATTTGTTTTTTAGGCGCAGAAGATTGAAAATTATCAAGGTAAAAAAATCTACATGTTTTGCTTTGCAGTTTTAAATGCATTAACAAGAAGTAGTAATATTTTTGCAACCACAAAGTGGAGGTTTATGTAATCCTGGTCAATTTGTCATCATAGTTTAAACATATCTTAAAACAATATTTCATTAACAGCTACCATGCAACAATTTGTATCTTGTAGTTTAAAAGCATTAAACATGATTTATAAACACCTATTGTTATTTTTTATAACTGCAATAATGCTCCAACAAACAATGGCACAAAACAACTACCATAATAACTGGAAAAAAGTAACAGCAGCAGAAGAGAAGGGCCTAACAAAAACAGCCCTGCAAGAGGTTACTAACATCTATAAGCTTGCTCAAAAAGACAATATGGAGGCACAGCAAATTAAGGCTTGCATGTACCTTATTCGTTACCGCAATATTGTAGAAGAAAACAGCAGCGAAAACAATATTTTTTTTGTTGATACACTTATAAGAGATGCAAGTGTACCAGCTAAAAATATATTACAAAGTATGCAGGCCGAAATGTACTGGCAATACCTGCAAAACAACCGATATAAATTTTACAATCGTACTAAAATAAACGAAGAAAATTCAAAAGACTTCAGCACCTGGAGCCTCGATAAACTGCATCAAACAATAACAGCACTGTACAAAGCAAGTTTGCAAAATGAGTCAATCCTTCAATCAACCGGGCTTGCTACCTTTGAGCCCATCATTATAAAAGGTGAAAATACCCGCAAGCTACGCCCTACATTATTCGATTTTTTAGCACACAGATCTTTAGCTTATTTTGTTACTGATGAACACGACCTCACCAGGCCAGCTTACCAATTTACCCTGCAGGATGATAAAATTTTTGCACCCGCCAATGATTTTATAAAGGCAATATTTATTACCAAAGACACAGCCTCTTTACAGTATAATGCCCTGTTATTATTACAGCAAATAATGCAATTTCATTTGGCAGATGAAAAGCCAGATGCCTTGCTCGATGCGGATTTAATACGATTAAACTTTGTAAATGAATATGGCACGCAGGCCAATAAAGAAAAACTGTACGAAGCTGCTTTATTAAGCATTGAAGAAAAATTCAGTACCCATCCTGCCGCTGCAGAAGCCATGTATTTAAGGGCAAATCTGTATTATAATAACGGCATTGAAAAAGAGGAACAAGAGCTTAAAAATCCCATCAATCAATATGAAATAAAAAGGGCAAAAGAACTATGTGACATTGCTGTGGCCAGGTTTCCATCAACCGAAGGCAGTATTCATTGTGCCAATTTATTGCAACAAATTTTACAGCCCTTACTTGAGATATCAACAGAAAAAGTTAACCTTCCTCATAAGCCATTTAGAAGCTTACTTCAATATAAAAATGTACCCGTCATTTATTGCAGAATAATAAAAATAAACAATGATGAAATAAAAAATCCAACGCAAAATGATGCTAATAAAATGTGGGCTCGTATTACAGCACTAAAGGCATTAAAAAGTTGGCAGGTTGATATGCCCGATCCTAAAGACTTTCAGCAGCACGCCGTTGAAATAAAAGTTGATGCACTTCCCAATGGCACCTACTATTTATTGGTAAGTACCAACAAAGCGTTTTCCCTTAAAAAAAATATTATTTGCAAGCAGGTTGTGTATGTTAGTAATATTGCCAGCATTAGCAATAAAAACGATTACTATGTGCTGCATAGAGAAACCGGTATGCCAATACCTGCCGCCAAAATACAATTTTGGCAAAACAGCTATAACTACAATACAAACAGTTACGAGCAAAAAAAAGCAGGATTATACACCACAGATAATAATGGGTATAGTAAAATCAGTCAATCAAATGATAATAGCAGTTTTATTGCAGAAATAACCACGGCAAACGATCAATTATTTCTACAGGAAAACAGTTACAGCAATTATTATTACAATGATTTTATTCAACAGGATATAATTATTAAACCAACCAGTTTTTTATTTACAGACAGAAGCATTTACCGGCCGGGACAAACTATTTTCTTTAAAGGCATCATCATACAAACAGATAAGGAGGCTAATAAAAATAAAGTAGTACCCAATTTTACCAGCATGGTACAATTAAGAGATGCTAACGGACAAAAAGTAAACGAAATAAAGGTAATTACCAATCAATATGGCAGCTACCATGGAAGCTTCAAATTGCCAGAAGGCGCTCTCAACGGTAGTTTTAGCCTGTTAGATACTGCCACCAATGGATCACAATATTTTAATGTAGAAGAATATAAGCGGCCAAAGTTTTTGGTTGAAGTACAAAAGCCGGCAGGCACCTACCGTATAAACGACAGCATTTCTGTAACCGGAAATGCCAAAGGCTATGCAGGTAATAATATAGATGGAGCTTTAGTAAAATACAGGGTAGTAAGAAAAGTACAATATCCAATTTGGTGGGGATGGGGCGGTTTTAGAAAAGGTGGCCGGCTTCCTTATGGCAATAATGAGGAGGTAGAGATTAGTAATGGAACAGCTACTACTAATGCAAGTGGCAGTTTTACTATCCCGTTTAAGGCATTGCCAGATGAAAGCATATCCAAAAAAGATCAACCCACTTTTTATTACCAGGTAAGTGCCGATGTAACCGATATTAATGGCGAAACGAGGAGTGCCGAAACTTCGGTAGCAGTAGCTTACCAGGCATTGCAAATGAGCATAGTTATAGCAGATAAAATAAAGATTGATACTTTAAAAAACTTACTGGTAAAAACTACCAATCTTAATAACATAGAAGAAAACACAAGCGCCACCATTTCCATAGAAAAACTGATTAGTCCCAATAAAATTTTTAGGGAAAGATATTGGGAAGAACCTGATCAATTTGTAATGAGTAATAAGGAGTATAGCAGCTATTTCCCTTTAGATGTTTACAAAAATGAAAATGAAGTACAACAATATCCTGTTGCAGAAAAAATTATAGAAAAAACAGATTCGAGTAATACCGCCATCAATATTGAGCAGGCTTCATTTACAGCAGGCTGGTATAGAATTACAGCCACTGCAAAAGATAAATTTGGCGAAGTTATAAAGGCTGAAAAATACATACAGGTCATCAGCAATATAAAACAAACAGATGAACCAATAGTAGTTACCATAGATAAGAACAAAGCTGAACCTGGCGATAAAATACAATATTCAATACAAACGGGATTTGATAAAATATGGCTCATTCATGCATTTAGCCGAATGAACGAACAGCCTGTAATTAGCTACAAAAATATTGCAGCAGCAAAGGCAGTATCCTTTATAGAAACAGCCACAGCAGCAGATCGTGGCGGTATGGCTATTAATTACCTTTTTGTAAAAAACAACCGGGTGTACAATGGTAATCAATCCATCAGCATACCGTGGAGTAATAAGGAACTAAACATTAGTTATAGCACCTTCAGAGACAAATTACTACCCGGTGCCAGTGAAAAATGGACAGCAAAAATAACAGGGAATAAAGGTGAAAAACTAGCCTCAGAAATTTTAGTAAGTATGTACGATGCCAGTCTCGATCAATTTAAACAACACAACTGGAGCAGGTTAGATATTTGGCCTTTGCTGTTTAATAATATCAATTGGGTTGAAAAAGGATTTGAGCAAGTACAATCCGTTGAATATAATGGCAACGAATATAATTACACCAACAATATTGAAAAAAGCTACGACAGGTTATTGGAAGATTATAAAGCTGATAGGGTAAATGTAAGAGGCGTAAGAGGAAAAGTACAACGATTAAGTTCTGCCGCACCAATGGAGGACAAAGGCGCTATGGCGGCAGAAGTAAATATGGTTAAATTTACACCTCCAAAATTAATAAAAGATGAAGAGGTAAAAGAAAACGAAGTAATACAATCTTCCTCTAAAAGTACAATGATTGAACCAAATAAAGTACGGACAAATTTTAACGAAACCGCCTTCTTTTTTCCCGAATTACAAACAGATGAGGAAGGAAATACTACGTTTAGTTTTACCATGCCGGAGGCACTTACCCAATGGAAGTTGCAAACATTTGCTCATACCATTGATGCAGCAAGTGGGTATCTTGAAAAAACGCTGGTAACCCAAAAACCATTAATGGTGCAACCAAATGCACCAAGGTTTATGACAGAGGGCGACAATATGGAATTTAGTGCCAAAATTATTAACCTGAGCGATAGTGAAATTACCGGCACTACCATGCTTGAACTGCTTGATGCGGCCACCAACAATCCTGTTGATGGCTGGTTGAAGAATGTATTTCCAAACCAGTATTTTACAGTAGCCGCCGGGCAATCGGTAGCGGTAAAATTCCCAATGGAAATACCATTTAATTTCAATAGCGCATTAACCTACCGCATAAAGGCAGCAGCTACCAATGGTAGTTTTTCCGATGGCGAGGAAGCTGCATTCCCAATACTTACCAACCGCATGCTGGTAACCGAAACCCTGCCGTTAAATGTACGCAATACAAATAAAAAGACATTCAAATTTGAGAAACTACTCAACAGCGGTAATAGCGAAACAATTGTAAACCATGCACTTACGGTAGAATTTACCAGCAATCCTGTTTGGTACGCTGTACAGGCCCTCCCCTACTTAATGGAGTATCCGTATGATTGTGCAGAACAAACCTTTAACCGGTATTATGCCAATACATTGGCATCATTTGTTGCCAATGCAAACCCAAAAATAAAAGCTGTATTTGAAAAATGGAAAACTACAGATACAGCAGCACTGTTATCAAACCTTCAAAAAAATGAAGAGTTAAAAGCTGCCTTGCTACAAGAAACCCCCTGGGTATTAGATGCTCAAAATGAAGCACAACAAAAAAGGAATATTGCCCTGTTATTTGATATGGTAAAGCTTGGGGCAGCGCAGGAAAAAGCATTTGCAAAACTAGTAGAAATGCAAACGCTTAACGGTGGTTTTGTATGGTTTAAAGGTGGACCTGATGACAGGTATATCACCCAATACATTATAACTGGCGTAGGACATTTGCGTAAATTAAAAGCCATCAATACAAAAGATTATGAAGCCATGAAACCCATGGTAGATAAGGCACTAACCTATCTTGATAAAAAAATAAAAGATGATTACGACAACCTGTTGAAGCAAAAAATTAAACTAAGCAATAACAATGTTGATTATACAGCTATTCAGTATTTGTACATGCGTAGTTTTTTTACGGAGGTTGATGTAGCCGGGGAAAGTAAAAATGCAGTGAATTATTTTACCGAACAAACAAAAAAATTCTGGTTAACACAAAATAAATACATGCAGGGCATGATTGCACTTTTACTGCACAGATTGGGTAATACATCCTCAGCAAAAGCCATCATTAAATCATTAAAAGAAAATGCTATTAACAACCAGGAGTTGGGTATGTACTGGAAAGATTGGGCAAATGGAGGCGGTTATTACTGGCACCAGGCACCTATAGAAAGTCAGGCAATAATGATAGAAGCATTTACAGACATTGAGGGAAATACCAATACCATTAACGACTTAAAAACATGGTTGCTTAAGCAAAAACAAACTCAAAACTGGAAAACCACTAAGGCCACGGCTGAAGCTTGCTATGCGCTATTATTAAGCAACGAAAAAGCAGAAGATGCAACAAGTTTACTGTTAAACGCAGAAAAGAATGTGCTTATAAAATTAGGTGCAGTAACTATTAATACTAACAATACAGCAAATACCCAAGGTACTAATTCAGGTGTTGAAAAAACAGCAGCAGGCACAGGCTATTTCAAAAAAAGATTTGAAGCCAAAGATATACAAGCTAATATGGGTAATGTTGAAGTAACTATACAATCAACAGATAACAAAAAAGTAGCTTTAGGTAGTTTGGGTACTAGTTTTGGTGCCATTTACTGGCAACATTTTGAAGATCTTGATAAAATAACGCCATCAGCAACGCCCTTAAAACTCAATAAAAAACTTTTCATTGAAACCAACTCAGATAAAGGCCCGGTGTTAAAAGCCGTTGAAGAGGGCACTATTTTACAAGTGGGCAATAAAGTAATAGTAAGAATAGAGGTAATGGTTGATCGTAACATGGAGTATGTACACATGAAAGATAGAAGGGCTGCTTGCATGGAACCGGTAAATGTAATTAGCGGCTACAAATACCAGGGTGGCCTTGGTTATTACGAAAGCACCAAAGATGCCAGTACAAACTTCTTTTTTAGCTGGCTCAATAAAGGAACATACGTTTTTGAATATCCACTTTTTGTAACACATGCTGGTAACTTCAGCAATGGCATTACCAGTATTCAGTGCATGTATGCACCAGAATTTACAAGCCATAGCGAAGGTAGTAGGGTAAAAGTAGAAGAGGTACCAAAGCCTGCTCCTATTCCTTAATTGACAGGCAAGTGGAAAAATTGAAACCAGCAGAAATTGTTGAGTTTTTAAAAATGGATATTTTGAGTTAGTTGAAACAAGTTTAAACAAAAAAAAGTAAATTGGCTTATACAAAACATTAAGCGTGCATTTCAAAATGTAGCTTCCTATTTTGGTCGGTGAGGGACAATCCACCAAGGCCAGGCCGTGGTTGGTGCTTCGCTAAACGCAAAACGCTGCGTCACTTTGAAATACCCAAAACATTAACCCAATATCAAAAAAGTATGCGGAAATTTTTGAGCAATTTTATTATTAATAATATACGCAGGAAGAAAAAGGAAACTAATGCAGCAGCAGAAATATCTGCTTATAAAATTGCCAAAGGTTTTCGAGAGATTAAACTATCTATTATAGGATCAATAAAAGATTTCCTGCTAATTGGTATAGGTATATTTTCTGCTTCATTTGGGTTTAAAGGATTTTTACTTACCAATCATTTTATTGATGGCGGTGCCACAGGGATATCATTATTAATAGCAGCCGTAAGTGGCATTCCCTTGTATATTTTAATTATTTGTATCAATATTCCGTTCATTTTTATGGGCTACAAAACTATCGGAAAGGCATTTGCCATCAAATCTGCCATTGCCATTTCAGGATTAGCGCTTTGCCTTGCCACTGTTAATTTCCCTAATATTACCAACGACAATTTATTGGTAGCCATTTTTGGCGGATTCTTTCTGGGCGCAGGTATTGGCCTTTCCATCAGGGGCGGGGCAGTATTAGATGGCACAGAAGTGCTAGCCATTTATCTTAGTAAAAAAATGGGGACGACTATCGGGGATATAATTATTATAATTAATGTAATAATTTTTTCAGCCGCCGCATATTTACTTTCAATTGAAATTGCCCTTTACTCAATGATAACTTACCTATCTGCATCAAAAACCCTTGATTTTATAGTAGATGGTATTGAAGAATATACCGGTGTTACTATCATCTCATCTCATAACCAGGATATAAGACAAATGGTAATTGACATAATGGGCAGGGGTGTTACCATGTACCAGGGCAAGGGCGGCTATGGTAAAACCGGAGTAATACAAAACCTCGATATTTTATATACCGTGATAACCCGTTTGGAACTAAATAAACTAAAATCTGAGATAGAAAAAATTGATCCCAACGCATTTATTGTTATGAGCAGCGTAAAAGATACAAAGGGTGGAATGATTAAAAAAAAACCTCTACAGCATTGATTTAAAAATACTTTTTTAAAAAACCAACAGCTATAAAAAAAAGTAAGTTTTGCAATATTAACACTGTCAGTATTGCAAAACTTACTTTTTTATTGCAGACATCTTTTATTGCGCCATAGCTTTGTTCAAATCCCGATACTTTTTTATTTGATCATGAGATTGTTTCAAACTACCTCTTTGGGTGGTAATCACCTGCCTTGTAACTGCATCAATTTCTGCATCAGAAGAAAGTGCACTGTCATACGCTTTCAAAATGGCATCTTCACCAAATTCGCAGGAGTTTAAAATACTTACCCTGTCATTTCCTGTAAACATTGCCTTCATATCCATCCAAACCCGATGGATGGAACCAGAAAGGCTGGAATCATTTTCCTCTTTTCCACCAAAGGACTTTATAATTTCTTGCAGTTCATCCACATTCTCCATGCTTTGATCTGCCATATCTACAAAAACCGCCTTCAAGTCTGCATCATATTTTTCGATGTCGTCTCCGGCTGTTTCATAGCCTTTAATTCTGTCTTCGTTAATTTTAACGAGATCTTGTAAAACTTCTGTAATTGTTTCGCTAGTTGTCATAATTTTTATTTTAAAATAAAAAGACAATAACTGCTCCAAACTTTTTTAACCTACAAAAGAAAAAAACACTCTGTTTAACTGTAGATATTTTACCCTAAAATGAGTAACCCTATTTCAAATTTTCTACGCAAATAACATATTAGTTGGTGAATAATCAGTTTACAAAAATGCGCTCACATCGTTTTATAAGATGGGGTTAAAACAATCTATTGCATTAAAAAAGCCGAACAATTATGTCCGGCTTTATAAATACAATATAATTTCAAGGTATAGAGTTATACACCCAAACTCCAACCATTTCTGTATGTACGTTTTACAAATTGGTTAGCCTCGTCAAAATTGGTAACTTTCATATTTGGTCCGTCCCACAATAATTTAATGCCCCTGCCAGGATAATCAAATTGATTTTTTTCAGTAGTCCTTGGTTTTTTAATGTCATAACTTCTAATAGCAAGGTTACCCATCAAAATACTTTCTGTAAGTGGCCCTGCAATAGAAAATGGAGAGCTAAGTGCTGCAGCTTCTTTACTGTTGTAGCCGGCAATACAAGCATTTACCCACTGTGCATAATGCCCATCTGCACCACCTTCTACCCTTGGAATAGTTACTGGTAGATTTACCTCATTGTTTTTAAAAAGAGGCAATAACCGAGGGTTTTCGCCGTAGGTATTGCACATCATTTTACCTTTGCTGCCAACAAAAATTACCCCATTACCGCCATCGCCCATTTGCTCATTAGCGCTTAACTCATCTGGTCTATCTGGTTGAATACCACCATCCATCCAATGCAATAAAATAGGCTTACCTGTTTTATTATCAATAAATTTTAGCGTAACAGAAGATGATGCAGGCGGACTATCAGGATAGTAAGCCCTGCGAAATGGCCCGGTGTACACACTGCTTACACTGCAACTGGCCTCTGTTGGATAACCAAGCCCAAGTACCCTAAAAGGCGGTTCAATTAAATGGCAGCCCATATCGCCGAGGGCGCCAGTACCATAATCCCACCAACCACGCCAGTTAAACGGTGCAATATTTTCCACATAATCTTTGGCTGGTGCAGTGCCTAACCAAAGATCCCAATCTAAGCCAACTGGCACTACAGCTTTAGCAGCAGGCCAGGGCACACCTTGTGGCCAAACTGGCCTATCGGTCCAAACATATACTTCAGTTACTTCTCCAATTAATCCTGCAGTATACCATTCCATCAATTTACGCACGCCATCACCACTTGAACCCTGGTTGCCCATTTGCGTTACCAGTTTATTCTTAACAGCAACTTCGGTTAACATTCTAGCTTCATAAATATCATGCGAAATAGGCTTTTGTACATACACATGCTTACCCATTTGCATGGCTGCTATGGCTTGTATTGCATGGCTATGATCTGGAGTTGATACAGAAACTGCATCAAAGTTTTTCCCCTCCTTTTCCAGCATTTCTCTATAATCTTTATAAAATGTTGCTTTAGGAAAACGCTTTCTGCTTGCCACAGCCTGGCGTTCATCCACATCACACAAATAGGCTACTTCTGCTTTGCCACTTTTAAAAAAATTAGCTAGATCACTCTCTCCTTTACCGCCTGCGCCAATGCCAGCTACCAACAATTTATCGCTTGGCGCTGTAAAGCCCACACCTCCCAAAACATGCCGGGGTACAATATAAAATCCCGCAGTAGCAATCAACCCATTTTTAAGAAAACTTCTCCTGGAATTTACTTCCCGGTTGCTAGTGTTTTTATTTTTTTTCATATTCTTTTTTAAATTAAAGTAATCGTTGTTTTGAATGGCTTAAATTACACTATTTTTATACAAATAAATAAATGTCGTACTATTTTTTTCTGGCTCAATAAAAAATCTATAGCACTAAATATTATACAGTAATAAAATTATTAATGAACATAATAATAACAGATGGCTTTACACTTAACCCCGGCGACCTTAGCTGGAAAGCCTTTGAAACCTTTGGTAATCTGCAATACCACAATAGAACTTTACCAATTGAAACAATTGAAAGATGCATGGAAGCCAATATTATTATTACCAATAAAACTATTATTAATGCCGATACTATACATACCGCCGATAGATTAGAGTTAATTTTAGTTACTGCTACCGGCTACAATAATGTTGATATTGCAGCCGCAAAAAAAAGAGGTATTCCCGTTTGTAATGTACCTACTTACGGCACCTACTCCGTGGCCCAGCATACTTTTGCATTGCTATTGCAACTGAGTAATCATGTTGGAATTAATGCAGCAAGTGTAGCTGCCGGGCAATGGCAAAAGGCAACTGACTGGTGTTACAGTTTGCAACCTGTTATTGAATTAAAAGATAAAACGCTGGGTATTATTGGTCTCGGTAAAATAGGCCGTCAAGTAGCCTTAATAGCGCAAGCTTTTGGCATGAAGGTAATTTACAACCGTGGAAAAGAAATAGTTGCCAATACCGTAGAGGTGAGTCAGCACCAGTTATTTATGCAAAGCGACTTTATTTCGCTGCACTGCCCGCTTACAAGTGATAACAAAGATTTTGTAAATAAAGAATTACTCGGCTTGGCAAAGCCTACTGCCTTTTTAATCAATACTTCCAGAGGTGGGCTTATTAATGAAAAAGACTTATCGCAACTACTACAGCAAAATAAAATTGCCGGTGCCGCTTTAGATGTATTAACCAACGAGCCACCTGAAAAAAATAATCCGCTAACAGCACTACCTAACTGCATTATTACCCCTCACAATGCCTGGATTTCAGCAGAAGCAAGAGGGCGGATAATGGATACTACTTTTCAAAATTTACAGGCTTTTCTTACAAAGAGACCGCAAAATATTGTAAATACCTAAATCAGTTTTTATACAAGTGGGTGATAATTTTCTGTTTCATTAAGTAAAATTACCGCAAACATATAACCCCCCTTTTGCAGTTAAAAAGCTGGGTTTAATCATCTTTCAAATCATTTAATTAAAATTATGTTGGGTGGAAATCCTCTGGTCGGCACCGCAGGTCAGACCGGAGGAATGAATGGAATTAATTACAATTATGTTGATGGATTGGATGGTTTATTTAATTGACACCGGTTATAACCAATTGTCTGAACCATGATTTTTAGGATTATAGGATTACCATGATTAGCTGCTGACTGAACCAATTTCCCACCTGTCGGCACCGCAGGTCAGACTGGGTGGAAATCCTCTGGTCGGTACTGGTTTTAACAAGTGGATGAAAAATAAGAAATAATGAATGATGGCTTTAGCCAAACAAAATATGCTGTGTTAAAAAAATCAGTTTGGCTAAAGCCATCATTTTTAATAACACAATCTTTTTATCCTCCAGCTAAAGCTGCAGGCAATTGAAAAAATACAAACTTTTATAACTCTATTCACACTAAAGCCTGCTGAGATCCGGTGCCCGCAGATTTTATAATTTGTAAAATGGGTAATTATTGTTACCACGTACCTAATCCTGGCAATCCTTTAATCCTGTAAATCCTTTGATCCCCGTTGGTCCCAGACCAGACGGGGGCGTAAGCGGAGAGCCAGTGCTGACAAATTTTATAATTTGCAAAATGGATAATGATTGTTACCACGTAATCAATTCTGGCAATCCTTTAATCCTGTAAATCCTGGTTCAGACAATTAATCCCCGTTGGTCGGAGACCAGACGGGGGCGTAAGCGGAGAGCCGGTGCCGGCAGATTTTATAATTTGTAAAATGAGTAATTATTGTTACCACGTACCTAATCCTGGCAATCCTTTAATCCTATAAATCCTGGTTCAGACAATTGATCCCCGTTGGTCGGAGACCAGACGGGGGCGTAAGTGGAGAGCCGGTGATAAGAAGTGAATATGGTAAACCCTGCAAGGGTTTAATTTGAATAGCCGTGGGTGAAACCCATGGACGACAGCACATTTGAAATAACACCAATAATCAAGCCTGAAAAGGGTTGAACATCAGTACAACAGGTACCTAATAAGGCAAACTGCATTCGTTATAATTCCCGTTGGTCGGAGACCAGACGGGGGCGTAAGCGGAGAGCCGGTGCTAGCAAATTTTATAATTTATAAAATGGGTGGTGGTTGTCACCACGTAATCAATCCTGGCAATCCTTTAATCCTGTAAATCATGGTTCAGACAATTAATCCCCGTTGGTCGGAGACCAGACGGGGGCGTAAGCGGAGAGCCGGTGCCGGTTTAAACTTATTAAAACAAAAAGAGACGGGCATACCCGTCTCTACTAAAATCAAAAAATATTATTAGCCAATTTTATTTGGAGGTTGCTGCCTTGCTGCGCAACTGCTTTATAGTAACCAATACTGCAAATGCAATGCCTGCTACTAAAAAAACCAGGTTCATAGTATCATCGAATGGAACGGCATCTGCGGGGCCACCACCGTCACCTGGACCGGGAGGGGTTTGTGCAAAACTGATAGCAGGAATTACCAAAACAAGCAGCATCACCAAAAACTGA
>JBBQTZ010000010.1:0-41495 GCA_038234405.1 Chitinophagales bacterium | reverse complement strand
GCCCTGCCCCATGTGCTTTATACGGCTTGCTACCGTTGGCGTAAATACCTTGTACTGCACACCCGGCCCCGATGATGGTATGGTGAACAGGGTTAGTTGCCTGCCACCATCCTGGGCAGATTTAGCTGCAAAACATTCTTTCAAAAAAGGCAACTGCTCACCCGTAATGCAGAAAATTGCCCACCTGCTTTTCTTCAGTTTTTTACTGGATGGACGTGGGCCAAAAGGATGAGTTTAATTAGAAAATTAAACAAGTGCAACCATGAATATTTTACAGTAAACTTCGCCTATGTAAAAATATTAATGTGTGATAAATTTTGTGCTGCCGGTCTCCATGATTGGTAATCGGGACGCATTACAACAAGCCAAAGAAAGTTTACCAATAAGTCCATAGAAGAAACCATTGCAATGGTTAAAAAAAATCGGTAGTAAGGAATTCTCCTGGCTATTCGAATATTATTTTCCAAAACTTGGATACGACTGATTATTTTTAAATGTTGAATAGCAAGGAGCCTATTTGTTTTATCACCAGAGATAAAGTTTTAATGTGATTTTAGGGGTTCATTGCAACAGGTGTATCCTAAGTTTCCTTTTATTAAAAATGATGAGCAACTAAGATTATCAATGCACAGTGCAATAAACCGACTGGCAAAATAAACCAGCCATGGCCTGTAAGCCAATGCTTATTATAAAGGTGAAAATAACATAAGGGAAGGATGCTAACACCTTAGGGAAATGAAACCGGATGGGTACAAATACAAATGGAAAATTGACAGAATAGCACGAACGCACAACGGTAAGTATTACTGAAGCTGGGGATATAATTTGAAATCTTCGGCTGCAGTTAGCTCAGCTTAAGTTTTAAGTTGACGGTAGTAATTTGGCTATTTATTTGTTATCAATATTTCAGATTTTTATTAGTATTTTTCCGGAGCCACGAGCAAAGAATCTCCAGCCTATGCAATTACTCAATCGTAGACAGTAATTGTACGAGACTTTCTAATTTCAAAAGTTATAATACAATATGAAGAGACTTTTTTGTGCTATAATAATTTTAAGCTTGACCATTGCTTCATTTGCTCAAAAATTTAAACAAGTTTTTGTATCTACCGACATTGGCAATTTTTGGACTGCATACGACAGAATAATTGCAACGAAAGATAGTGCTAAACAATACAACCTTTTAAAAGTCCTTTATCTGGAAAAAGGAACAAAAGGTTTAAAAAGCTTGATTGAAGTTCGTAATTATTCAGAAAAAGAATTTATTGATTGGATAACGAAAAATCCAAAATTTTGGAAATCTATAAGACCTAATACATTGAAAGTAAGAAGTCTTTACCCAAAAATCAACGCAAATATTCAAAAACTTAAAACGGCTTATCCAGCGTTAAAGCCAGCAACAATATATTTTGCAATTGGTGCATTTAGAACAGGTGGAACTGTTAAAGGAAATAAAGTTATAATTGGAAGTGAATTGTCATTAGCCGACAAAACTACCCTGGTAAATGAACTTCCAGGTTGGCGACAACCCTTTTACAAAACGCAAAATCCATTTTATGAAGTTCCCTTGTTATGCAGTCACGAATATATACACACCCAGCAGAAAGAATTAGTTGAAAATTTGCTTTTTATGTGCTTATATGAAGGTGTGGCAGAGTTCATTTCTTGTAAAGTAACAAATACAAAATCTGATGCGTCTGCAATTGAATTTGGAAAAGAAAATCAAAAAATTGTTGTTGATAAATTTGTATCTGATCTATTTATAATCACCAATAATTATAATTGGATATGGGGAGAAAACAGGAATGAATTAAAAGTAAGGGATTTAGGTTATTACATTGGTTATGAAATTTGCGAACGCTATTACAATCTTTCCAAAGACAAGCCAAAAGCTATAAAGGAACTTATTGAACTGGACTACACCAATGAAAATGAAGTTGAACGCATTGTGGATATTACCAAATTATTACCAAAAACAGTAGAAGAATTAAACAATGATTACGAAAAGCAAAGACCAACCGTAATAAAATTATCACCATTTGATAACGGCAGACAAAACGTACAATCCGGACTAACAAAAATTACAATAATCTTTTCTGACCCTTTGATAAAATACAACACAGGTTTAGATATTGGTCCACTTGGGCAAGAATATTTCCCAAAGCTACAACCAGAAAGACTCTTTGCAGAAGATGGTAAATCGTGGACAATTGAAGCAGATTTAAAACCAAATCAGCGTTATCAAATATTGGTTTCAAATAATTTTAGAAACGAAAATGGAGCAAGACTTAAACCTTATTTAATCGACTTTACAACTGCTGACTAAAAGGCACCACTGCCAACATTGGTTTTAGCGATATTTGGCAGCACGTTTTTTCTTCGTCTTTAGCAACATGGCGGCAGTTGTTCTGGCAGGATACATTGGTAGATATTTGCAGGTTATCTTATACATTTTTTTATTCAGCAGCGATGCCGGCACACGTTTTATAAATGCCAAAACATTGCTAGGCCTATCGTTGTCAAATAATCTTACTACGCATTCCTTTTCAAAAAAAATTATAACTTTTAGTAATAGTACACCACAATGTTAAAGGAAGAAATCATACATTAAATGTGTAAGGTTTTAGACTACTTGTCGGATAAAGTATAAGGTAACCTTTTAGTTTTTCTAAAAGAATTAGATAAAACTTTTGAAACAAAAACTCCTGTTAAACCCTTTCTAAGTAAAATTTTGGCAGAGGATAATAATTTATTAGCTGAAGACGCCCAATGATTTCAATAAAAGAAGCTGAAGAAATGTAAAAAATACTTATAAAGAATTTGGCTGCTCAAATGGCATCAGATATTTTTAAGGTTTTAATTTTGCTTTAGCTAGAATTTACAAAATTTTGGCAGTAAGGAACTATACCCTACTCCTATGCATAAGGTTGCAGCGTTAATTAAAATTTGACTGGTCAAACACTCATTTGTTGATGGAAACAAGTGAACAGGGTATGTAATAATGAGGCATAAGAATCTTTCTTACCAGTAATGGATTGGATATTACTGCATCGCAAGAAGACAAGTAAAGTTTTGTAAATAATATTGCATCTGGCAAAAGCAATACTAAAGCGATTGTTGACTGAATAGCCAAACATATTAAATAAAAAATATCCGATAACAAAAATACTTTAAGAGTAAGACTACTTGTTGACAATTTCAGTTTTTCAAGTAGCAGCGATTACTGTTAAAACGATTTTAAAAATCATCCAACAACGCCTAGACATATCTTTGGCAGTAATTTTAAACGAAACATGCGTTTACTGATTATAATACTAATTTCCCTTACAACTTTACAATCTGTTGGACAAAACCCAAGCGGTTAATTTATTAAGGACAAACAGAAAGGTTGCCTTGTTTGAGTAGCAAACTTTAATGTGGGTGACAGCCTAACGATAACACGGGATGGTAGCTGTAAAAACAAAATGGAAGACGGACCTGGAACCGTTACATGGTTTGTGAAAAATAATGAAGTAGCAAAATATCCTAATGTTGTTCAAAAAGGGAATCAAAACGGGAAAGGGAAACTTATCTTTCCTACTGGTATGATACAAGAAGGAAACTTCATTGAAGGGATTATGAATGGACAAGACAAAATTATTTTCCCCGACACAACAATAATAATTGATGGAAACTTTGTTGACGGAGAAATTTTAAATTTAGACACTGCCTATCTTAATAAACTTGAAAAAATATTTATCTCAAAAAATGACAGCACAGATTTGTACATCAATGACCATAATCAAAAGAATTTATTTTACTAAGCACTTGTTCCGAATAAACCAATAAAAGTTGTTCTTGTACTATTAGCAGGTACATGGGACAGAACAGAGTATGTTTTAAGTAATAACAAAGCATTATGTCAACTTGCATTTGACAATGACATTGCCATTATTGTACCTTCAATTAATCAACGGCTTACGCTAAATAATGAAGTATTATCTTTTTTAAATGCTGACTTTACAAATGCAATTAAAAAGTATAAACTACCCGCAGCTAAATTTATTTTAGGTGGGTTTTCTAAGGGTAAACTATTTAGTGTTAGATATACAGAATTATCATATCAGGACAATACAAAAACAACGATAAAACCTGTTGCTGTTTATAGTGTTGATGAACCAGCAGATTTAGAAAATATGTATCGCTCTCAGGAAAGGGCACTGGTAAGAAGCCCAAATAAAACAGAAGCAAATTATATTTTAAATGAATTTGAAAAAATATTGGCGGCACGCCAGATACTTTTTGGAAGAATTACATTTATTATTCTACCTTCTCAAACTCTGAAAAAGATGGGGGCAACGTAAGATATCTAAACACAATTCCAGTAAGAATTTATAGTGATGTTGCTGTTAACTGATTGCTTGTAAACAGAAATACTGATTTATACGTTATGAATGCCCTTGACCAATCGGCTATAATAAACTTCTTGCAAAGAGCAGGAAATAAAAAGGAAGAATTTATAAATGCTTATGGCAAAGGTTATGGTTTAGATGGCACAAGACATCCACATTCTTGGAGTATTGTTAACGCATCTGACTGTATAAAATGGATTCAAAAATGCTTGGAGTAAAAATTACACTCAATAAAAGTATTTGCAAAAGCAGGTCTATCAGTTGTTACTTTCATCTATAAACTTTCAGCCCAAGTAACACCTTGCCGTTGGTAATTTGGCTTTTTGTTGATATCTTCAAATTCAGTTTTTCAATCATCAGCGATTTCAGGAAAACGATTTTCAAATTTCCCAAAAACGCCAAGCCCTGTAGTTGGCAGTGATTTTAAAATAATATTTTAAACCAAACAAAAAATAACATGAAAAAGACCAATCAGTTTTTAACCTTTTAAACTCTTTTAATGCTTATACTATCAATTTTACATTGATGGCTAACAAAAATTAAAAAAATGAAATATTAAAATAAACTTCAGTTTACCCTGTACCTGCTAACATAAAAATGTACACTAACCTGTGGGACGAAATAGTAAATAAAAGGACGTTCAATAAATTTAACGATAGCAATTTTACAAAAAACGTACTATGTGCATACAAGTCCAATTGACGTATTGGAACTGACAGTGCAAGAGCTTATTATACTAACTATTTGAAAAGATTTTCAGATAGTTCTTTTATTATAAAGAACGTATTTGGAATAGGAAATAAACTTGTAAAACACTGGAACTTTAAGGGAACTCACACAGGTGTATTTTTTGGATTCCCGCAACAAATAAAAAAGTTGATATAGACGGTGTTACTTTAGTTCGCATGGAAAATGGAAAAATTGCTGATGAGGGGAACTTCCTTTACAATTTAGAATTTATGCAACAACTTGGCCTTAATCCAAAGTAAAAATAAAAATTGTACATTTTAGCCTGATAGAAAAAAATATAAGCCAAAAAAGTATTGGCAAAAGCAGTGCAGCACGCTGTTATCGTGGATTACAACCATCAACCACTAAGATTTGGGGGATAAGTACAGCAGTGATTTCCCTGCATGCAGCTATACCCAATAGTTGTGCGTTATGCTGACAAGACCTTTACAAATTTTAAAATATTATACCAATGGAAAAATTAAATATACAAAACCTTGAAGTAAAAACTAACACCTACGATACAAACAATAATGAAGTTATTTCAGCCTATGATACTGAATTAAAAAAATTAAGGGCACTTGCAAGAACAATTTTTATCACTCTTGCCCTAATCATTATAATTTCAGGTATCATTATTGGCTTTAAAGATAGCTTATCAATTAGTTTGATTTGGACTTGCATGATAGCAGGAACATTAGGTAGCACTTCATCATCATTGATTTCTGCACTTCAAAGAAAAGCTAATGGATGGGAAACTGAAGATGGCAAAAAATACCCAATAGATAACACAAAAAGTCCTACAGATGACAAAAGGGAAATGTTTAGTCAACGAATGGCTACATTTTTTTTATATAGACCTACGTTGGGAATTATTGCAGGACTTTTAATCTATTTCGGAATGCAATCAAAATATTTTGGAGATACAGGTTTAGAAGATCCATATAAAGTTATTTTTTGGTCGTTACTATCTGGTCTTTTTGTAAAATCTCTTATTAAAAAATTAAAAGACTTATTTGATAATTTAGTAGGGAAAAAATAAAATGCTCAGTTATAAACAAAAGCATGAACGCTCAATAAAATTATTTTTAAAAGCATGGCTTAACAATTCAATATTAATTATGCGCAAGCATTAACAGTGGTTTGGACTCGATATTTAATTTTTAGCTTTAGTTCATAACTATAACAACAAAAATTGCATTTTGGCATTTGTTGCGGGCATAACGTTCAACAAATTCCCCTTACAAACAGCAATACTCAATTGTTGTTTCACATTACATAATCTTTAATCCCCATTTATTACAACTACCAAATTAAACTATCATACAGTATTGCAACATTACAATTCAACTACTTCCTCTACTTTAACTGGTTTATCAAACAGGTATATTACCAGCCCTGCCAGCAAAATACCAAGTCCAATAAAACTTTCGATAGGTCTGTCTATTAGGGTAAATACCAGTACCCATGCATTGAATAACAGAAAAATTATTTGCAATACTGGTTTAAAAGGACTTTTAAAACCGGCACTATTTTTATTTTTTAAAAACAAGCTTGTAGCCACCGTTAAAGATGCCATTAATTGAAGTACAAAGCCAGCATACACCAGTATTTTTTCGAATGAACCTGTAAGTGCTAATACTATTGAAATACCAACATGAAACCATACTGCCATTACCGGAATGCCATGTTTATTTTTTTTGGCCAAAGCTGCCCACAATTTATGTTCTCTTGCCATTGCCCAGGTTACCCTTGGCCCAACCCATAAGTAAGAGCTGATGGTTGCTATTAACTGTATGGCAATAAATATACTTACCCACTTTCCACCTGTGGTACCCAATAAATTATCAAAAGCTATAAAAGTTACTTCTTCCTTGCCTGCCAATTCCATAACTGTAGCATTGCGCAACAATACAATTTGAAATAAAACATAAACTATTGCCACAAAAACAGTACTCCCTATTAGCGCCCTTGGCAAATTGACTGCAGGGTTATCAATTTCATCCACCACATAAGCCGCTGCATTCCAGCCAATATAGGCAAAGGCTACATATACCATAGATACTGCAAAGCTCGGCTTAGTGAGTTCCTGCTTCCAGCTATTATCAAACAAAATTGCATTGGCATGCTGATGAGGTACCAAAAACCCAATAAAAATTAAAGTAAGTATAAAAACAATTTTTACAACAGTAGAAATATTCTGAAACCTGCTACTATGGCGAATAGTAAAGCTATGCATCAACCCAATAAGTATAATTATTCCAATTGCTAACCACACATTGTTTTGTAAACCAAAAGGGGCAAGGTATTTTGTAAATGCCATGGCAGCGAGCGCTACCGGGGCAGAAAAACCAACCGTTAATCCGGCCCACGCAGATAAATAGCCCAGCATCGGGTGAAATACCCTTGAAAGGTAAATATAATCGCCCCCGGACTCTTTAAAATGTGTACCCAACTCTGCGTAAGCAAATGCACCAAACAAAGCCAATATGCCTCCTACTATCCAAAGTAATAAAACAGACCAGGTGTTTTGAATAGACGACAACTGAAAGCCAACGCTTGTAAATACACCGGTACCAATCATATTGGCTACTACAATTGACGAAGCTGTATAGATTGAAATCTTCTTTTTCAAATAGTAAAGGAGTTTTAACAAATTAGGCTATATACATTTATAGCATATTAAAAGGGGCTTTGCAGCCCCTTTTATAAAAATAGTAATATTCTGTTTATTGAAATTATTATTTAATGGCAACATTTAACCTTGCGTAATAAAATGCACCTAACATACCCATTTGTACTGGTGCATATTTAAATACTCCAAAATACGAATTTTCCCTGGCCTGCTTATCAGGAAAAATATCCAACAGGTTATTAGCACCTAATGTGAAGGAAATTGAGCTATTTATTTTATAAGCTATCGCTAAGTCGGTAGTAATTTTTCCTTTGTGCTTTTGCACTACGCCAAATGGAAAGCCATTCCTTGTAACCGAACCCCAATAAACATTTCGAACCATAAAGTTGAATTTATTCAAAGCAAGGTTGGTGGTAAATGTGTGCCTTGATGCAGGATTATTGGTTTCGATAAGGCTTTGTTGATCTGGCCCAAAATAATTATTTAGGTCTATTCCAATTAAAGATGATGGGAAACTATATTTTGTAATCTTTGTTTCGTTAAAATTTGATGCCAGAGAAAAATCAAGCTTGTTACTACCTTTAAAAGGAACGGTGTAAGTTGCAACAATATCCAGCCCTTTGGTGCTGGTATTAATTGCATTAGTAAAAAACCTGCCACTTTCTACCCCTAATGCCGCAATTCTTGGATCTGTAATTGAACTAGTTATAACAATACGGTTATTGATATCAATAATATAACCATCCACCGTTATTGCTAAGTTTTTAGCCGGTTTTGCAGTAAAGCCTGCACTATAATTGATAGAGGTTTCTTGCTTTAATGCAGGCATGCCAATTGCTTTTGCAACAGGGCTATTGATTGGAAAAATCCCTTTGTTGATGATACCGGAACCATTCTGTGCAATATCAGAATAAAAATTACTAAAATTTTGCTGGTGTAATGATGGCGCTCTAAAGCCAGTACTAATAGTGCCTCTTACTGCAAATGCATCGCTTATATTATATCTTAAGCCTAATTTTCCATTAAGGGTACTACCAAAATCAGAATAATTTTCAAAGCGTAAAGCGGTTGCCATTACAAACTTTTTATTAAAACTAAAATCTGCGTCTGCATAGGCAGAAAAACTGTTGCGACCAGCGTTTACTTCATTTGCCGGAGAAAAACCAGGAAACGATTGTGCGCCTGCTATACCAGCAGGATTGTCTGTGTATAATTTCCAACTCTCCTCTTGTCCTTTGGTTATACTAAACTTTTCGTATCGGTATTCTGCTCCAAAAGCCAGGCCTATAACATTATTTCCTTTTGTAATAGCCCTGCTGATATCTGCATTGATAGTATTTTGTACAAATGCATGACTACCCGCATTAAATGATGTTGGAGACTTACTTCCCAATGAAGAATTATTGCTATTTTTTACATTGTATTCAAATGAATTTCTACCATAAGTATTGCTAAAATCTAATTGCCAGTTACCCAATTGTTGTTTTAATCCAGTAATTAACGAATAATCTGATATAGAAGAATTTAAAGTTGGTTGAAACCCATTACGGTAAATAGAAGCAACTACATTTGAGTTTTCGCCAGGCAATCTTCTAAAACCAAAACCTCTGCCATTACGAACACTTAAACCTGTGGTAGCATATATTTCTGTACCTGGTTTTAGTTTATAACCAAAGTTTATCAATCCTTGATAATTGGTAGACTTTGCATCACCTACATTAAAATTAAAATCATTGCGATTTAATCCTCTTGCACCTATTACAGAATCATCAAAAGCTCTTGATATATTTGCATTATTGGTGAATGGATAAGCAAAGAAATTGCCAATAGAAGATTGGTCAAATATTACCAAATCGTGGTTTTGAGAACGATTGGTTGAATTTCTATTATTAGCTTCTATCGTAAGATTGATAAACCCTTTATCTTTTGATAAACCAGCTCCATAGTTTGCATTAACATTAAAAAGTTCTCCATCACCCCTGCTAGCTCCACCACCTGTAACACTCGCTGTAAGGCCTGTATTTTTTTTGAGAATAATATTTATCACACCAGCAATGGCATCAGAACCATATTGAGCTGCTGCACCATCACGCAAAACTTCTATCCTATCAATTGCAGAGGTTGGAATGGCATTTAAATCTGTACCAACGGCACCGTTACCAACAGTATTTTGATAATTGATGAGTGAGGTGGTATGCCTGCGTTTGCCATTTACCAATACCAATACCTGATCTGGCCCAAGTCCACGTAGTGAAGCCGGATCAATATGCTCTGTACCATCAGATGCAGATTGTCTGTTAGAATTAAAAGAAGGCACCAACTGATTTAATAGCTCATTAATACCAATTTGTGGCATTTGTAATTGTACATCAGAAAGCCTTATCACATCTACAGGTGCAATACTATTTAGTTTGGTTCGCTGTGCCTTTCTGCTACCTACTACAACAAAATCATCCAACAAAGTTGAATTGGCAACCAACTTTACTAACAGGTAGGTATTACCTTTAATAGCAATGGATTGTGCTGTGTATCCAACATTACTTATTGCAATTGATTGATCAGCGTTATCTGCAATAATTTCAAATAAACCATCCGTGTTGGATACTGTTGCTTTTTTAGAATTATCCAATGCAATGGTAGCACCTGCTAATGGATCATTGTTTTGCCCTACAATTTTTCCGGTAATCTTTTGTTGAGCCAATAAGGTTGTACTTACTAATAAACTTATTAACGTAAACACTAAAATGTACATTTTTCTCATTTGTTGAACTTTTATATTAAAAAAACGGGTTAATAGTCTACTAAATTGATAGATTATATAAATATATGTATAAGAGCTGCTCAATAAGAACAGCTCTTTCAAAAATATGTTTTACTAATTAGATGCGGAAATGCGCAAATGCTTTGTTAGCCTCGGCCATACGATGTGTATCTTCTTTCTTTTTAAATGAAGCACCCTCACCTTTACTTGCAGCTACTATTTCATTGGCTAATTTATCTGCCATGCTTCTACCGTTGCGGTCACGGCTATATTTCACCATCCATTTAATGCTTAGAGAAATTTTTCTGTCTGCACGTACTTCAGCAGGAATCTGGAATGTAGCACCACCAATTCTGCGGCTGCGAACTTCTACGCCCGGTGTAATATTAGACAATGCCTTCTTCCATACATCGTAACCATTTTCACCTGTAATTTTTGTTACTTTATCTAAAGCATCATAAAAAATAATATAGGCACCACTTTTTTTACCAGCCCACATAATATTGTTTACAAAACGTGTAACCAATTTATCATTAAATTTTGGATCTGGAGCTAAGGGTATTTTTTTTGGTTGCGACTTCCTCATTGGAGTAAACTTTTATTGCTTATTTTAAATAGTTGTTGTTTGTACTTCCCGTTGGGGATATGGCTATTTTTTAGCCTTTGCTTTTTTTGTACCATATTTACTACGGCTTTGTTTGCGGTCTTTTACGCCGGCAGTATCCAAACTTCCACGTACTATATGATAACGTACACCTGGTAAATCTTTTACCCTTCCACCACGTATTAATACAATGGAGTGCTCTTGTAAATTATGCCCTTCGCCAGGGATATAGGCTATCACCTCAATTTTATTTGTTAAACGAACCTTTGCCACCTTACGTAACGCAGAGTTTGGCTTTTTAGGGGTAGTTGTATATACTCTTGTACATACACCACGACGCTGAGGGCAAGCATCTAAAGCCCTTGATTTACTTTTGGCTTTTATTATTTCTCTTCCTTTTCTAACTAACTGTTGTATTGTAGGCATTGTTGACCTTTTATTTTTGGACGGCGAAGGTAGCTATTCTCTTTTAAAAATGAAATATAATTTGAAAAAATTTTTTAATTTTCCTCATATTTTTTTATGGAACTGTATCCAATCTTCAACGTATTAATTAAAAATTATTTTTTGTGAAAATACTGAACCCGTTTTTTTATCAAATATCTGAATAATGTAGATGCCCGATTTCATGGATGCACTTCTCCAAATTTGAAGTACATTACCGGATTTACCTTCATAATCAAAATCCTTTACCACCTGATTGAGCAAATTCATCATTTTGATGGTATATTGGCTGTTAACATCATTTTTAAATTCAATGGTAATATGATCCATTGCTGGGTTAGGATAAATTTTGATGTCATCTGATACTGCTTTTCTGCTAACCATTATTACATTGCTAAATGCAGTGTTATTATTATGATTAAGCAATTTAATTCTATAAAAATTTTTATCGAGCGTGGCGGTTGAATCCCAAAAACTATAGAATTCATTGGAGGGGTTTGCCATCACTTCAGCTATTTCAACAAAAGCACCTGTATTATTTTTTCTTTCAATAATAAATTTTTTCAAATTTAAACCAGGTGCAACCTGCCAGTTTAGTAAAACTTTTTTAGCAACATATTTTCCTTTAAAATTATGTACTGCAAGAGGTAAAATATCTGCACAGCGGCCATTTAGGTGAAAATAGTACCTTCTTTTAACACAGCCTGCGTTTACAGAAATATTACAAACATAATAGCCCGTATCGGATGGCATTACGTTTGGTATATAGATGCTACTACCGGAGCCTATAAAAACACTGTCACTATTATTGTACGTTCTTTTTTGGTACCAGTTGTACGAGGCATTAAATAAGGTATCTACCTTAAGCGTTGTTTGCAGTTGAAAGCAGTTGAACGAGGCTGTAATTCCATTATTTGCCAGCGGTAAAATACTTGCATCTCCAAGGCTTGCATTACCACAAGCATCGTTAACCCTTAGCCTTACTAAAGAATAGTTAGTTCCATTATTAATATTAAAAAGCGGTCCAGGCTGTGGGGCTGTTATGATAGAAGGGCTGGCAGGCGAACTTCCAATAATTTCGTAAAGAAAAGGGCCAAATCCATTACTAACAATGGCGCCAATGCTAAAGCCGTTTAAATCGCATTGGTAGGCCGATGACCTGTTTAAGTTAGGGAATAAATATGGCTTTATGGTGAGTGTATCGAAGTAAAAATTACTACAGGAATTATTGGTTCTATATTCAACTATATACTTAGCAGGCTCCAAATTATTAAAGGTAAATGAATTACCTACAACCATACTTGGCGTAATTATAGGAGATATTGAGCTATTGTTACGCTTGATGATCCTTACGGTGAGTGAGCTCATGTTTGAAATAGCAATTGTAGTAATACTGCCCGATCCATTTGCCCAGTTAGAGCTAGGGCAACGTTGCACAATAGTTGCATTTTTAGAAAAAGTGCTCACTACCGCACTTGCAAATGCTGAATCTTTTTTACCGCAAAAATCTGTAACAACAATTTTATGCGTTTGCCCCATCAGAGTTGCCGGTATGCTATCAAATACAATAAACGTACTATTATAACTACGGTTTATAAATAAATCACCGGCCGCAGTGTACATTTTTACATTTACAGGTGTTATACCTGCAGAAACTGAAACAATAAACCTTGTAAAACCTAAAGCACAAGACCTTCTTGCAATTACAGATATTTTTGTGGTAGGTGGCAGAATATTAAAACACCGGGTTATTAACGTATCGTAACAGCCATCTTTTATTCTAATACAATAGTTACCATAAGCAAGATTCGTAAAATTACCTGTAGAATTGCAGCTTAACCTAACATTAGCTGAATTGAATAAACAATATTTTGGATTGGTAAAATTTGTTGCGCCGGTTGTATTTACAGTAAAGGTATTACAGGTTCTGTTGGTTATATTAACGTTGCTATTTAAGCTTGGCGGAGGTGGTGTTGCTCTAAAACAATGGGTAAAGGTAGTATCCGGACATTTATTTGTTGCTTTTACGCAATAGTTGCCATAAGCAAGATTATTAAAGATACCGGTGGTGTTGCATAACAATAAATTGCCCAAGCTATCGTACAGGCAATAATTTGGTTCAATTAAAGTGTTACTAGATATATTGGCAGAAAAAGATGTGCAAGTTCTATTACTTATATTAATTTTTACATCGTTCAAAATAGTGGGAGCTAATATAGATATACACCTTACTATCGTTGTATCAAAGCAGGAATCATATATTGTTATACAGTAATTTCCATAAGCTATGCTATCAAATTTGCCGGTGGTATTACAAATTAACTGCACCCCATTTGCATCATACAAACAATAAAGTGGACTAGTTAAACTATCTCCTTTTACATCTACCCCAAATACCTGGCAATAAGCATAAGATGGTAAAATGATAGCAGGTATTATTGGTACTGGCTTTGAGGCAGAAAAACATCTTTTAATAGTAGTATCACGGCAACCGTCTGTTACGCTGATACAATAATTTTTATAGGCCAGATTATTAAATATTCCGGTGGCATTGCAGGCTAAAATATTGCCCAAATCATCAGATAAACAATAGCTTGGAGAAGTTAAACCAACCTGACCAATAATGGAGGCAGAAAATGTGTTACAAGTTCTATTTAATAAAGAAACAGTGTTACCTACACTAATGGGCGGGGGAATTCTGTTAAAACATCTGGTTATAATAGTATCGCTGCAAGAGTCTTGTGCTTTTATACAATAATTACCAAATGATAAATTGGTAAAAGTACCGGTAGTATTGCAAGCTACCTTTTTGTTGCTACTATCAAATAAACAAAACTGAGCTCCAAAAAAGTTATTTACACCTGTAACAGCGGCAGAGAAAGAGCTACAAGTAACATTGAAAGTATTTACGGTAGCATTTACAGTTGGTTTAAAATTAACTGTGGCAGGCGCTTTTTTTATTTTTCCACATGGGTCTTTTACAATTACCTCAAAATTTGATTGGCCAGCCAGGTAGAACGAGAATCGAGGATTGGTTGACCAGATAGTATCACCAACTTTTCTAACAATACCGTAAGTAAAGCCAGGCAAACCGCTGAAAGTACTGATATTACCCTTGCTATCACTCACTGTAATTGACCCTTTGGCTGTATCACAAGAAATTTTCTTAAAGGAAAAGGAATCTATTTTCCAGGTATAATTATTAATAGTTACAAGCCGTGTTTGAATACCGCCACAGGAGTCTGTGAGTTTAATTGTATATATACCAGCTAAAAGATTATTAAATGTGCCTGTAGTGTTGGTAACGCCCACTCCCATTGGAGAAGGTGCTACTATGGAGTACATAAATGGACTTCGTCCAAAGGTTTGGCTATTGAGCGAAATGCCTCCGTTATTTCCATTATCGCAGGTTACATCAAAGGTATTTAGTGTAAATCGTGGATCTTTATAAGCTCCGGCCACAACTACATTTAGTTCTGTATAAGTACAGTTAGACACAATATCATTAACAATTACATTGTATATTCCACTAGCTAAACCTGTAATAGAATCTGCACTTGTAAAATTTATATTTACCGGGCCTATCACTTTGTACTTATACGAACCAGATCCGCCGCTTGCTAAAATTTTTATGGAACCAGTTGAAGCACAACGGGATTCGTAAGGAGTAATGATTGCAGCAAGCCCTGCGCATTCCTGCGCTTTTGTAAAACCTGGTAAAATTATACAAAACGTAAAAAAAAGTAAAGTAAGTAAGTAAAGTTTTTGCATGCTTTAAATTTAATTTTTCAAAAATTATTTTTGTCTTACTCTAGCACAAACAGGTAATACCTGGTGGTGATACAACAAGTTGATTGATGAAAAAACAGTAATACAAATACAACCACCGCAGGTGATAATACCTTCATTTAAAACAGAAAAAAACTGAGGCAGGTAAAAGTTGCAGATCAGTTAAAAAGGGTGTTTAACTGAATTGAAGCAGGAAGCCTGTGCTTAGTTTTTCATTTAGTACGGATATTGTATCCAACTATTTCAAGCACATTGCAGGTGCAGAAACAGTTGTATTTTGATAGAAAAACGAAGATTACAGAATAAAATTGTGTAGAAAAGTGATATTTTGTACTTATACTTTCCACAGCTTATTACTAGCAAGAGATACATTACTGTACCAGATTGCATTCAATTAAAGTAAAATACAGGGTACTAAAGTTTAACTATGTACAGTAAACTTTATTTCAAGGTGTTTATAGATTAATTCTTACATTAAAGTGATGATTTTTTTGCCTATACCTTGCGCATACAACCATTAGTAGCGGCAACTTTACCGTATTTTATTGTATCGAATTGGTGGGTAATATTGGGTGCTATAGTCCAACTAAGCACATCAAACTTCATTTCAAAGTCTTTATAGGTTAATTCCTTAATTACAGCAATGGTTTTTTTGCTTATACCTTACACATCCAACCGTTATTATCGGCAACTTTACCGTATTTTATTGCATCCAGTTGGTGGGTAATATTGGGTGATATAGTCCAACTAAGCACATCAAACTTCATTTCAAAGTCTTTATAGGTTAATTCCTTAATTAAAGCAATGGTTGCAGCGGTGCCTGTACCAAATACTTCTTTAAGCATTCCAGATTTATAAGCTGCCACAATTTCATCAATTGAAATTGATCTTTCTTCTACTGTAAAGCCCATTGATTTTAAAACAGTAATAACACTATCTCTCGTAACGCCGGCCAATATTGTACCTTCTTCAAGAGACGGGGTTATTATTGTATTACCAATGATAAAAAAAATATTCATGGTGCCACATTCCTGTACATACCTATGCTCCACAGCATCCATCCAAAGTACCTGATCAAACCCATTTTTTTGTGCCTCGGCAGATGGATAAAGTGCTGCACCATAATTACCGGCAGCTTTTGCAAAACCAATACCACCCGGCACTGCACGCACATATTTCTCCTCTACATAAATACGCATTGGTGTAGCATAATAAGGCCCTGTAGGGCTCAATATAATCATGAATTTATATTTTTCGCTGGGCTTTACTCCAATTGCAGCATCACTGCTTATCATAAAGGGTCTTATATATAAAGAATGGTTAGGTAAATTTGGTATCCAATCTTTTTCAATATCTATCAGTTTGCACAAGCCTTGCATAAATATTTCTTCGGGCACAGGGGGCATTTGCATTCTAATGGCAGATGTGTTAAACCTGCAAAAATTATCATAAGGTCTAAATATTTGTGGGTTACCATTAGCATCTTTGTAGGCTTTTATACCTTCAAATATTGCCTGCCCATAGTGCAAAACAGCAGATGAAGGATCCATTTGTAAAGGATGGTAGGGCGTAATCTGAGGCGTTTGCCATTCGCCATTTTCAAAATCAACTTCCAGCATGTGATCTGTAAAATATTTACCAAAGGGAACGTTTTGTAAGTTAATATTTGCCAATTTACTATGCTTTACAAGGCTAATATTAAAATCTGATGTAACTACCATAAACCTTAATTTTACTGCAAAGAAACAAAAAATATCATTCCTTACGTAACAACTACATGAGTTTAAATAATATTACACTTGCTCCATCTTTGATAGAAGGATTGTTTAAAAAAACGTTGGTTGAGCTAAAAACCAGGTCTGCTGTAAAATTACCCAACCCTGCTGCGGCATTTCAAATACTAGGTAAAAATAAAAAAGGCGTAATTATATTAGTAGATAATAATGCAACTGCATTTTTACCGGAAGCAGAATTAAATTTTTTAATAACGATACTTTCTGCTTGTAAACTTACTTTAGAAGATGTAGGTATTTTGAATATGGCCAAAAGCACACAATTAAAATATCAACAGTTTGAAAAAGAAATTATTGCCAACAAAATAATTTTACTTGGAGTTGCACCCACAGCAATTGACCTTCCATTATCTTTTCCTTATTATCAAATTCAGGCTTATAATCATGTTACCTACCTGGCAGCGCCCTCGTTGATGGTTCTTTTAGAGCAAAAGACAGAAAAAATAAAATTATGGAATTGCCTAAAACTTATTTTTGATATCTAACCCAAATAATTTCACATACATCAATAAAATTGAAATTTAACAGCACAAAAAGAAAAATATGAACAACCTGATATTTGCCACAAACAACCAGCACAAGGTTGATGAAATAAATAGTGTTTTGGGGAACTATTTTCAGGTAAAATCATTAGCACAGGCAGGTATCTTCATTGATATTCCGGAACCACACGATACACTTGAAAAAAATGCTTTTGAAAAATCTAATACCATTTACCAATTAACCAGGCAAAATTGCTTTAGCGAGGATACCGGATTGTTTGTTGATGCTTTGCAAGGCGAACCTGGTGTAAAAAGTGCGAGGTATGCCGGCGAGCCATCATCTAACTTAGCAAATATTGAGAAACTGCTGCTCAACTTAAAAAACCAGTCAAACAGAAAAGCCCGGTTTAGAACTATTTTATCGCTGATTACAGATGGCCATGAATACGTTTTTGAAGGTATATGTGAAGGTAAAATAATAGAGGCGCAAACTGGTAAAAATGGATTTGGCTACGATGCTATTTTTGTGCCAGAGGGTAGTAATAAAAGTTTTGCGGAAATGGATTTAAAAGAAAAAAGTTTGTTTAGCCACCGCAAAAAAGCTGTAGCTAAATTAATATACTTTTTAAAAAACCAAAAAAAGTAGCACTCAAAAAATGCCATAAAATACCATTAAAATGTAACTTATGCCACGTATAAAATTAAATTTACCAACACATGCATTAGGGAGTTTTGCAATACCCGTTCGTATTTCTGATATAAATTATGGCAATCATGTTGGTAACAACACTTTTGTTAGTATTATACATGAAGCCAGAATGCAATGGTTGAAATTACATGGCTATACTGAAATGGACTTTGCAGGAGCAGGGCTAATAATGAGTGATATTGCTGTAGAATTTAAAAAAGAAGCTTTTTACGGCGATACTATCTTAATAGAAATTTTTGCAGGAGAAACAGGCAGGGTGTTTTTCGATTTGTATTACCAACTCTCTGTACAAACAGATAATCATCAACAAATTATAGCAAAAGCAAAAACCGGTATGGTTTGTTATGATTATGCCGCAAAAAAAACAGTTACTGTGCCAGATAAAGCCCGCCAACTTTTGGTGATATAGCTTATCACTTATTCCAAATTCGCCAACTTTCTTCCGCCTGCAACACCAGCATTTCAAATCCATTTTTTATAGTAGCTCCTTTTTTTTCACCTTGTTGCAGAAACAAAGTATTTGCTGGTTTATATACCAAGTCGAAAAAATAATGGCTTTTACCAATATACTCATAAGGCAAAAATGGCAGCTCGTTTTCATTAGGCACCATACCTACCGGCGAACAATTTATTACAATAGTATATTCAGTTATAATAGAAGCATCAATCTGGTTATAATTGATTTGTACTGGTGACGATATTTCACTTCTGGTTGCAATCAAAAAACTGATACCTAATTTTTTAAGTACATATTGCACGGCCTTTGAAGCTCCGCCTGTACCTAATACAAGGGCTTTTTTATGATGTGGTTGTAATAATTTACAAAACGATTGCTCAAACCCAATTATATCTGTATTGTAGGCTACCAGCTTATTTTTATAAAAATGAATACTGTTGGTGGCGCCAATGGCATTTACTTCATCTGATTGTACATCTACATAGGCAAGCACCTGCTCTTTGTATGGAATAGTTACGCACAGGCCACACAGTGATGGATTATCTTTAAGTATTGTTGGAAACAAATCTATTGAAGCAATAGGGAAAATTTTAAAGCAACAGTTTGTAATACCTTCCCTGATAAATTTTTCTGTAAAATATTGCTGAGAAAAAGAATGACCAAGTGGAAAACCAATTAAACCAAATGTTTTCATACCATAAAATTTGCTGCTTCTTAAATTGGAATTTTTTATTTCTACTTATCAAGGTACAGTTCAAAAGTATCACCTCTAAGGCCAATTCGCATAGTTTCCAGCGGTATTACTTCTGTTGGGGCAATATTGCCAAGATTAACGTTGCAACCAAGTAACTCTAAAAAATAAAGCTGCTGAGCCTTTTGTGGTGCTTCCCACAAAATTTTTTCTTCTGGTATTTGAGTAAGTATCTCCTGTACCAACCCTTCTCTTACCTCACCTGTGCCCCTGTATATACCTACATTACCTGCTTCCCTCGCTTCTGCAATTACATAGGTGGAGCCTGCTTCCAATTCGGCTTTCATCAATTCTATCCATTTATAAGGAGGCATAATATGTGCTGCATCTTTACTACCAACTTCGCTCAATACAGTTCCATATTTGGTAAGCTTTTCAATATAACCACATTTTTCTGAGTGCGGAATACTAATTGACCCATCACTAACCTCCATATAGCTTATACCAAATTCTTTACACACATTAATATAATCTTCAAACTGGTTTCTTATTAAAAAAGCTTCAAATAAAGTACCTCCAAAATAAACTGGTATGTTGTAAGATTGATAAATTGCTAATTTTTCTTTTAAATTAGGCGTAACATAAGATGTACCAAAGCCCAACTTAACCACATCTACATAAGGATGAGATACACTCATAAAATTGATGGCCTCCTGTACACTAAGGCCTTTATCCATCACCATGGTAATGCCATTAATTCGTGGTACTTGGGTACGTTCTGGTAATTGAGATAAATGGAAATTCATAGTTGCTTTTTTTAAAAATTGGCGCAAAGATAGCTATTGAGTATTAAAAAAGTGGATGGAAAACAAGGTTGCCAGCCAATTCTAATAAACATACGCTGTATTGAAAAAAGCTACTATTTTATAAAGCGGTGCAGGCGTTGGAAGCCGTAATTGATTTTGAACTGTAATTCCTGAGTTTAACGACACAATAAATAGAAGAAAAGACGGTTATTTTTTTTTGCTCTTAAATCTAACAACTACATCAATTATTAGTTGGTTTTGTAAAACACCGGGATTTAACTCAACTAGTTTCTTAATAAGCTTTGAATTTTTTGATAAACCTAACTCCAGTTGAAGCGCAGCTTCTTTGGATTTACCCAAAGTAAGTAAAAAGGCACATTTGTAAATAAAAAAAATTGGCTTTTCATTGGTATGAAATAATGCATGATTTACGTACTCAAGCCCCTGTTCAAAATGAGCAGTTTTATATAGGCATTTTAAAAGCTCAAGCCAACCGTTAGTATTTTTTGGCCTGTGCTTTACTACATTTCCAAAATATTGAATAGCAGCATCTATTTTACCAACTTCCATATAGCATTGGCCTAAAGCAAGGTTATACTCAGGTTGCATTTTATAAATCTGCATGGCTGTTTGTAAATTTTTTATGGCGCTTTCCCATGCAAATTCATTCATATAAGTGCAGGCAATTTTAAAAAAAAGTTGACTGTTATCCGGATTAAGATGCGTAGCTTTTCGATAATTTGATCTAGACTGTGCATACTTACCAAGCTTATCATAGCAATGTGCTATTGCTTCATAAATCACTTCTTCTGGCCTCGTCAATTCTAATGCCTTCTGCAAAACCTCTATTGCCTCCTTATACTTTCTTAATCGCAAGTATGCATCACCCATGTTGCGGTATGCATTATCAAATTTTTCATCAATTGCCACTGTGTACAAATAAGCATCAATTGCCTTTTCATACAATTTTATACCTTGATAAGCAGAACCAAGATTGAACCAAGCCATCTCACTAAATGGATGATTTTCAATTATTTTTTGATGAATCCTTATCCCCTCTTCATTTCGGCCTGTAAAATCTGTCCAAAAACATATTTTAAGAAGTGCTTCTTCATCGTTTGGATCTAATTCCAGTATCAGTTGAAGACAATCAAAAATCTTGTCGAAGTGTTCATAATCATCATATACATCAGACAATTCGTGCAATAATTCAATTTTTTCTTCGCCATCAAATTGATAGATTGCCTTTTCAAACACATTAGCTGCTTTTTCCTGCTCATCTAAAGCCAGGTAAACATCTGTTTTTAATATGTAAAGGTTTTTATCTGTAGTATCCAGTAACTCGGCACGCTTTAAAATAGAAAGTGCATCCCGGTATTTTTTAGTTGCAATAAGTAGATCGGCCTTTTTTAGTAATAAATTTGCAGAATAGGGATACGATTCAATAGCAAACCCAGCCGCTTCTATCGCTTTACTTAATTCTTCGTTTTCGTCAAAATAATCAATTATAATCTCAAAGGCGTCTTCTTCAATAAAAGTGTGGTTTCTACCCATCTTTAAATTGTGATACTGGTGAAGCAGTTCTCTCAACTCTTCTCGGTTTTGTCTGTATGGATTAGTGTTCATACGTTTTTTACTTGCTGTAAATTACGAGATTTTTATAATAATTTACATTATTTGTAACAATTTTAAACTTTTTACGTTTTATATTCATAAAGAATTTAACAAATCGTATTGTTTATAACGAATAAATATATACTTTTACCCAGTAACACGAAATAAAATGATTAATCTATTAAAAAAATGTATAATAATTTCAATGCTGCTTGGCATTGTAAATTTTACTTTTGCAGATAGAGGAATAGGTAAAAAAGCCAAAACAAAGTCTTTACTTAACATTAATACAAACGCTTCTACCAATTTAAAAAGTTCTCTATCCCTTAATATTAAATTAGGTTTAGCGTATAGTGGCAGTATTTCTACAACCTTAAAACCTGCTGGCTTAATGCAAAATAATACTTTCATTACCTACCAAAAAGGCAATACAACTTATATTATTCCTTATAAACAAAGGATTGCAATGCCAGAGATCAAACAAGGTTACACAGGAGTTAAATTGATCATTCGCTCTAAGAACTAGCTTTATACTTCACTAATTATTATAAATAAATTCGCATTTTAATAATGTCTAATTTATTTTATCAGATTTTACCGCTTCATAATTCATTACACGAAATCCTGTTTTTGGCACTTCAAACTTTGAGGATTGCACTGCGTTAAAATCAATTTTAGATAGGGTATAAATAAATTTCATACTTGTTGATTCAAATTCGTATTGAATCGGCAACCCCGGCAACGTATTAAAAGTAGCAGAGTATTCTTTATTAATTGTTTGCAAATCCTTTGTGTAAAATACCGTAACCGTTGATCCATTATTTAATTTTGCAGTTGCCTTAATACAATTGTATCCGCTTATCACTTTAGTCTCATTAGTAATAACAAAGCTGATGTCTTGTGATTTTTTTACTCTATTTTCCCAATCTGTTTTATCCATTAATATCATCAACTTTTGCCCGCTATACTCCTTTAATATTACAGCAGTTCCATTTTTACCATCATGTATTGTTTTCTCGTTACCTAAGTTACTTGCCATATCTGTTCTACTAAATGCACCTTTTAAATACACTGTAAAAACAGATCCGGTTAAATTATTGGTAGTTTTCTGGCTTTGTAATGATTGAATACTTATATCGTATTGTATAGTAGCTTCACTAATAGATTTTTGAGCTATCAATGAATTTGAAAAGCCAAAAAACAATATAATAATTGCTGGGGTAATTTTACACATGGTTAGATAATTTATACTAATAACAATAAAATGCTATGCCAAAAATTTAAAACTAGCTAAATTTTAGGTTTTAAAATAAAATCAACTGTTAAAATAAAAAACTTTGCCCCTGCGTACCACTATTATTTAAAAAATGATACAAAGGCAAAGTTTTTTAAACAATGGAACAAAACTTTTCAATTACTACAGACTACACTGGATGTACTTAAAACTATATTTTAATAACGATTTTTTCGATTTCGCTCAAAATCTTTCACAAATTAATGCAGATAAGAAATCTTAAATATTTGTTCTCAAAATAGTTTTCCTTTTCTTTTGCCGAAATAATCTATAACACTTATCCGTTTTACAGTAGAAAACCTGCTTTCTATTTCTATT
The DNA here is from genome assembly GCA_038234405.1 of Chitinophagales bacterium. GTDB lineage: Bacteria > Bacteroidota > Bacteroidia > Chitinophagales > Chitinophagaceae > Ferruginibacter. The sequence goes on along the minus strand of JBBQTZ010000010.1, from coordinate 17,978 downwards.
GCAAAAGCTGAAAATAGATGCGTTTTGAGTTAAACCCTATTTTTTAGATGTTTTACTTTTTAGTTCCTGCACTTTTTTATTAGTTTCCTGCATAGCCAAAATTTTCTCCTGCAGTTTACTTTGTTTTACAGGCTTTTTTCTATTTTCTTCAATTTGAGCCAAAATTTTGTCGTGGTTAATGATGTATTTCTGTATTACTACCTGTAAAATAAGTGTAATAGTGTTTGAAATAGTGTAATACCAGGTAAGTGCTGCAGGTAAACCGTTAAATACACCCAATAGCATTACAGGGAAAATATACGGCATATATTTCATTACAGGGTTAGAGTTATCCTGCATATTACTCATACTATAAACAGATATTAAAAGGCTGGTTATAGTAGCAGTTAAAGTAAATAAACTAACATGATCGCCGTAAAAAGGGATGTTGAAGGGCAGATTGTAAATAGAGTCATAAGCTGCTAAATCCTTAGCCCATAAAAAACTTTCACCTCTTAACGATATATTAGATTGGAAAAAATAATATAAAGACATAAAGATGGGTATTTGCAACAAAGCAGGTACACAACCTCCCAATGGGTTAACGCCGGCAGATTTCCAAAGCTTCATCTGGTCCATACTAAAAGCCTGCTTATCTTCTCCATGCTTTTCTTTCAATTTGTCAATTTCGGGCTTTAAAGCCTTCATTTTGGCACCACTAACATAGCTATTATATAAAATAGGAGAGGTTAATAACCTTATAAACAACGTTAAAAGTAAAATTACAATACCCATGCTAGCCACATGCTGACGAATAAAATCGAAAACCGGGAGTAATACATGGCGATTGATATATTTTACAAAAGCAAAAATTCCGCTACCGTACGGCACTACATTTTCAAGTTGATTGTTATATTGCTTTAGAATTACATAATCACTAGGGCCAAAATATAATTGTAAAGGAATTTGCGCATTGCCTCCAACACTTGCAATGTTCATTTTAAAATTGCTGGTAGTTTGTGCTAATAAATGAGTTGCAGAATCTGGTACAATCCACTGCACATTTGCCGAGGAAAACTTATTTTTATTAATTAATGAGTTTACAAAAAATTGCTGCTTAACCGAAACCCAATCAACTGGTTTTTCTAATTTTTTTTCGCTTGATGATGTACCCAACGTTTCAAAATCATATTTTCCTTCTTCAACAAAACAAATTTGCGATTGCAATTTTTCATATTCCATATCTTTCTCTACCCGTGGGGTAGCTGTTTGCCATGTTAGGTTTAAAGCATTTTGAGTAACCAACTGATCTGCTCCTTTTAGCACAATAGAAAAATCTACTAAATAATTATTTGGGTATAATTTATATTGATGTGTAATTTCTTTACCCGTAGAATCTTTTAAACTAAAACTAATGGTAGTGCTTTTATCTGTATTAATTATTTTGCCATCTGTTGTAAATGTTAAATCTGCTGTTTGTGCAGTTCTATTATTACCAGAATTAATACTGTACGAAATTTTGTTAAAAGCATCATCTTGCAGTAGCACAACAGGCTTTCCATTATAAGTAGTAAAGTTTTTTAATTCTACTCTTTTGGGCTGTCCGCCTTTACTGGTAAAAGTAACTTTAAGCACTTCATTTTCAACAACGGTTAATTCTTCCGGCATTACTACACTGTTTTGAAACCCGCCAGCAGACTGTATAATACGCAATGCCGCAGCCGTTGTTGAATCTTTTTTTATAGCTGCTGTATCTTTTATAGGCCTTGCTTTAATTAATGAATCTTCAACTCTTTTTTGTTCGGCCAGATAAGCTTTGCTACCCTGGCTATTGAAATAAAACATGCCCATCATCAGCAATCCAATCAGCACAAAACCTATCACTGTATTTCTGTCCATTCCCATAATTTGATTTTAAGTTGGCAAAGGTAATTAAAGTTTGTATTGTATAATTTTGTATTAATGTTAATGAAAATGCCCTACAAAAGCAGGGCATTTTAATATTTGTAGTAGCACTAATTACTTTTTAGCAGCGGCAGGTGCAGCTTTTGCAGGCGCAGCCTTTGCGGGAGCAGCTTTTGCACCAGCTTTAGGAGCAGCAGCCTCTTCTTGTTTCAACTGACGTGTCATTGTAATAGAAGCTATTGGAATACGTGGAGAGTTCATGATTTCCATATTAGGCGACTTTACATCTTCTACCCTGATATTTCCATTTAATTCCAGGTTGGTAACATCCAATTCAATAAATTCCAATAAATCTTTTGGTAAAAGTTTTACTTTTAAACTCTTGATTTTTACCACAAGTTTACCACCTGCTTTTACACCTACCGGCGTTCCAATAAGTTTTAAAGGTAAAGTAACTGTTACTTTTTTGTTTTCTACCAGTTCCAGAAAATCTACGTGAATTAACCTGTCGCTAACCTTATCAAACTGCAGATCTTTTAAAACACATTTAAAAGATTCACCTGCAACATTTGCTTGAATCACCATAAACTCAGGCGTGTAAACAAACTTTTTAAAGTCTGTTGCCAAAGCTGAAAAATTGATTTCTTTAGCACCTCCGTAAATTACAGCTGGCACTTTTTCCTCAAGGCGAAGTTGGCGGGTGGCTGATTTGCCATATTCGGTCCGGAGTTGTCCTTCGATTGTAATTGATTTCATTGTTTAATTTTTTTGAGCGGCGAAGGTAAGGTAAACTATTGAGGAATGATATGGATAGGGATAATTAAAGTAGAAAGATTTAAACTAAAGTAATGGAGAAAAGATTATTAATTATTTTATCTGACTAAAGATTTTGGAGTTAAAAATCTATTAGAGCGTTAAAAATTTCGGGCCAAAGGCTTTCAGAAGAATTATCAACCTCAAAATAGTGTGCAAGTACATCAGCCAATATAACCAGAAACCCTTGTTTTTATTGTATAGTAACCATAGGACAAATTCAATTGCAAAATCCTTATTTTATTTAAAAAGTTGATTGTATATTTTTAGTAATGCTATAGTTGAAAAGCATACTAAACACACCCACCTACAAAGTAGAAATTTATCTATATTCAACAGCAAAGCTTTATCAACTACTTTCTGTTGGCCATCCTGCTCCTTAAGAATAAACTATTGATACTTCTGTTTTCCAAAGCATTTCTGATAGCTATAGCAAAAAGTTCTGCGATAGAAACTACCCTTATTTTATCGCTCAATGGTTTTACAGGTATAGTATCGCAAACTACAAGCTCTTCCAACACACTGTTTTGTATATTTTCATAGGCTTTTCCACTCAATACGGGGTGAGTGCAAAAAGCCCTCACACTTTTGGCGCCTCTTTCTTTGATTAATCCGGCACTTTTTGTAAGTGTGCCACCGGTATCGCAAATATCATCAATCAATACTACATCTCTATCTGCAACATCGCCAATTAGCACCATGCTAGCTATTTCATTAGCTCTTTTACGATGTTTATCGCAAATAACCATTTCGCATTCAAAATATGAGGCTATTTCCCTGATACGGTTGGCACTTCCTACATCAGGTGCAGCAAATGTTAGGTTTGCAAGTTCCAAACTCTCTATATACGGTATAAAAATAGCAGAAGAATCGAGGTGATCAACAGGGATATCAAAATAGCCCTGTATTTGTGGCGCATGCAAATCCATGGTTACTACCCTATCTGCGCCCGCTGCAGTTAACATATTGGCTACCAATTTAGAGCCAATAGCAACTCTTGGCCTATCCTTTCTATCTTGCCTGGCATAACCATAATATGGAATTACTACAGTTACCTTGTAAGCAGAGGCTCTTTTAGCTGCATCAATCATTAATAACAATTCCATTAAATTATCTGTAGGCGCAAAAGTGCTCTGTATTAAAAACACAAACTGCCCACGAATACTTTCTTGAAATTCTACCCCTATTTCACCATCACTAAAACGCTGGATATTAACTTTTCCTAAAGGTTCTCCAAACTTTTTTGCAATTGCTTCTGCCAGGTATTGCGAACCTGTACCTGAAAATAGTTTTGCATTGTGTGACATTAACATTGGAGAGTATTGTGTGTTTTAATAAGTATTGTTAAGAGATTGTTTACTTAAAGTATAATAAAATACATACTATTTATTTTAAAAAACGTAAATTATGTTGCGAAATTATCATTTATAAAATTGATGTTTACATTTATAGTATGGAAAATATTAACAAAACATACAATTCTATAAAGAATTGGGCTTTAGACGACAGGCCAAGAGAAAAACTTTTTACTAAGGGCGCTGCTGCATTGAGTGATTCTGAATTGTTGGCTATTCTAATTAATAACGGCCATAAAGAGAAATCGGCAGTAGAATTGGCCAAAGAAGTACTAAAACTTGGTAATAACAATTTGAATGAACTAGGCAAACTAAGCATTGCAGCTCTTCAAAAAGTGAAGGGTATTGGTGAAGCAAAGGCAGTTACTATTACTGCTGCATTAGAAATTGGGAGAAGAAGGCATGCCACTGCTGCTTTGGAAAAAACGGTTATTAAAACCAGCAACGACATAGCACAATACTTAAGAGCTATTCAAAAAGATTTTGCTTATGAAGTATTTAGTGTGCTTTTTTTAAATAGGGCAAATAAAATAAATCACTTTGAAATAGTAAGTAGAGGTGGAATTACCGGTACAGTTGTGGACCCAAGGATAATTTTAAAAAAAGCATTGGAAGTGGATGCAGTCTCTTTAATTTTATCTCACAACCACCCATCTGGCAACCTTAAACCAAGCAGGGCAGATGAAATGCTGACTGCAAAAATTAAGGAAGCCGCAAGCCATCTCGATATAAAAATAATTGACCACATTATTGTAAGTGAGGATGGGTATTACAGCTTTGCCGATAATGGTATAATGTAAACCAACATGCTTCTATTGGTGGAAATGGTATTACAGCTTTGCCAATAATAGTATAAGGTAAACCTGTTAAAAAACAGGTTATAATACAATTTTCAATTTGCTATATTGAATGATGGATTGTATATAACAGCATTAACCAATGCGTAGGTTTAAACCCAAATTTTGCAGATGAATTACTAATACCCCCTGGTACTAGCCCTTCGGAAGTGGTTATATAGGATTTAAAACTGCAAAATCAGGTTAAAAAAATCTACAACTACCAAATAATCTTATGCCTGCGCTGTTGGCCCGCCAAATGTAAATGGAACTTCCAATTGCTCCATATCCTGTATAGTTCCGTTGGCAGATTCAAATTTCTTTACATTTTCAATCATTGCCTTCATTAAACGTTTGGCATGAAAAGGTGTAAGAATAATTCTACTTTTTACTTTACTTTTTGGTGTACCTGGCATAACATTTACAAAGTCTATTACAAACTCTGCATGGCTATGTGTAATAATAGCAAGGTTTGCATAACTACCTTCTGATACTTCTTCGGATATTTCTATATTGATTTGTGCTGGTTGATCGGGCTGATTAGTCATAAATAATTAAATAAAAAAAAGTGAATGAAATTTTTAGAATTTACCGGGGGCGTATATACCTTAAAACTTCAGTAATACGCCTTTGGGCACCGGATGTCCATCCGTAATTTAAAGTAAATGTTTTTGTAGAGGGGTTATACGTACAATCATAAGGTGATGCATCTGGAGCAATAGTACCAGGTACCGGAGACAAGGTTACAACATTACTGGAAGGATTAACGGCAAAACGCATTTTTACGCCGGTAAAATAAGTGAAAGCAGCCGAGGTTTTATTGTACACTATTACACTTTCGCCAACAGCACCACCATAATTCCGGTTAAGTGAATTAGAGCCTGTGGTAAGCAGCTCACATTCTAAATTACCACCCGAACTAGCTGTACCAAAAGGGCCAACTAAATCTGCATTAGTTGGATGGAAAAATGTTCCGGAAACATTATATACCCCATCGTATTTATTTTTAACTCCAATTTCTATTACTATAGAGCTTTCCAACTTTGCTAATTTACCACCAGCATCGGTACTTGTAATAATAAAGCCCACTGCATATTTTTTATTTAAATCTAAAGCCAATGCATTTATAAGTGTAATCTTTATTAGTTTACTAAACTCACCAGGTTGTAAGGTAACCTTGTACTCATTACCAATAACAGGTATTGCTGCATCTACAGTATAAGATCCCGGAGGAAGGGGAAAAAAATCTGAGCTGTAAGAAGAAGCAATACCTGGATCATTTTTTATGGTGATGTTCATTGTTTTATTTAGTTCAGCATTATTAGGAACATCTCTTCTAACATCTGCCATTTCAAGTATTTGCGGGGTAGATACCAGATCGATATTAATTACCTTATAACCTGCTGAGTAACCACTGGCAGTATCTGCCAAACCGTCCAGAAACTTTACAATAGATTGCCCGCTGTTACCCATTGGTTCAGGAGTTTCTACTTTTTTACAACTTGCAAAAACCAGGGCACTAAAAAATATGATAAAAGTATTATTTAAAATTTTATATGCGTTCATATTATTGGTATTACTATTATTTCAAAAATATTATTTATTGATCCCACCAAACTTTGGCATCCTGGCTATCGCCACCTGTTAATAAGGCTGCGGCTGCAGTTACATTGGCTTTATTGGTGCTATAATCATTTACCCCATATACAAACCGGCGAGGTATTTTTCCGCCTGAGTTTAATGCATCCTGGGCTGGAGTAAGCACCGGAATGCCTGTTCTTCTCCATTCGCACCAACCCTGTAAGCCATCAGGGTACAACGCAATATACTTTTGTAAGGCGATTTTATTTAGATTTTCCTGTGTAACGGTACCATAAGCAATAGTGCTGCTACCTACATAACTTGCTGCATCTGCGCCAGTTAAGCCCCATTGTGTGTGGGAGGCTGTAATGGCTTCTTCATACAAAGCTTTTGCAGTAGAAGGTTCTGTTGCAGCATTTGTCCACCCTCTTTCCCTTGCTTCTGCACGGGTTAATAAAATTGCTGCTGAATGCACAATATCAACCCGACCAGAGGATGACCTAAGCGAGGGGGCTAAAACTCTTGACCATTGATCTGCAGAAAACACTGAGCCCCAGGTATTATTCATAAAATCACGGTTTCTGCCATAAGGCACCCCAATTTGAGATGAACCATAAATATTATTTAATTGCCGCTTATCGCCCAGTCCAGCTAGTAAAGCAACAAAAGTATTTGCCTGTCCCTCATCTTTTCGGTTATCATATAATAAAAACCAAGGGCTATTATATGAACCACCGGGGTATTTAACAGAAAAATTATCGGCATTGCTGGTAATTGTGCCTGCCGGGTCTGCTAATGCTGCATTAAATTCATTGGCAGCAAATTGCCCTGAGCCTGGATATTTTTTACTCATTCTCATTGATACCAATAACCTGATAGAGTTAGCAAGCTTTTTCCATTTTACAATATCGCCACCATAAACGATATCCCCTTTTAAAGCTACACCACCATCAAACTGAGCTACCGCTACTTTCAACTCAGATAAAACACCTTTATATATATCTTCCTGCTTATCATATTTTGGAAATTTATTTTCGCCACCTGTTAGCGCTTCAGAGTAGGGTGCATCGCCCCAGGTATCTGTAATAGTCCAAAAATAAAATGCCTTTATAATTCTTGCAATAGCTATTTGATTATTGTTGGAGCCATTTGAAGCAGCAGAATTGGCTGTTGCCGGGTTGCTGTTGGTATTAATAATATTTTGACAATCATACATTGCACCAGCATAAATACCATCAAAATCTGCCTGTGGCAATACATATAATGAGGCACCAGGATACTGGGTTTCAGAAAAATACTGACAAAAATAGCCTGGTGTTATTTGGGTTGCCCTGCCTGGCACACTCGCCAGTATATTGGTGAGTAATGCAGCAGTATTAGGCGATGTTGTTCTGTTAGGATCAACATTGGTATCCCCAAAATCTTTTAATTTATCGCAGCCGGTAAAAAGCATTGCTGCTAAAGCTATGGTAAATGGTAATTTATTAAAAAGCTTCATCTTTAAATAATTTAATTTGTTTAATTAAGTTTCTTAAAATCCAAGTTTTAGATTGATACCTACAGAACGGGTACCTGGCAACTGACCATCTTCTCCATACACTCCGCCAATTTCTGCCGGATCAAAATCTTTTGTTTTTGAATATAACAACCATGGATTTCTGGAAACAATTGAAAAAGTGGCATTTTGTAAAAACTTTCCAATTTTTAATCTATTAACCGGAATACGATAACCAAAACTAAGTTCTCTTACTTTTACAAAAGTTAAATCGTAGATATAGTCATCAAAAATATTATTTTCAACAAGGCCTCTAAAATAAGATTGTGCATTTACGTAAAAACTTACTGGCTTACCATTACCATCTACCCCGGAAGTTTTTACGCCTCCACCATCGGCAACAGCATCCCGTACCGGAATACCTTTATCATTTAACACCGCAGTGCGGGCTAGCAGGCCGGAGTAAGAACCCCACATATCAGAAAGTGAAAAGAATTTTCCACCTACCTGGTAATCTATATTAACGTTAATTATAAAGTTTTTAAAGATGCTAAAAGTGTTTTGTACACCACCAGTATAATCTGGTAAAACAGATCCGTAGAAAACCAATTCCTGATCTTTTATGTATTGCCCGTAATTAGCTGCTGTAGGATCAGTTTCTATTACCCGCTGTCCGTTAATACGCCTGGCTCCACCGCCCAGCATCATACCCCATTGTTTACCAATTGCATTTACGGTTACAGGCGGTGTAATACTGGAGAAAGATGCACCACCCTCAAAAACCAACTGATCTACACCAGGTGCAATAGCTGTAACAGTATTTTCTAATTGCTTGCTAAAGTTTGCATTAAAATCCCAGCTAAAGTTTTGCTGTACAATTGGCTTAGCATTAAATTGAATATCAATTCCCCTGCGTTTGGTACTTCCTACATTAGCCAATAAGTTGGTAACCCCGGTGGTACCTGTTACCTGTGCACTAATGGGTGCTCTTGTATCTTTTGAATCGTAATAAGTAATATTTATGCCAAACCTGTTTTTTAAAAACCGCAAATCTAAACCAACTTCTGTTGTGCTTGCAGTAGCACCTTTTAAGCCTTTATCCGGAAAAGTATTGGGTGTACCCATCAAGCCATTACCGTTCCAGCTTTGGGTTGCCAAAGCATAGCTAACTGCTAACTGATAGGGTGCTATTAGCCTGGTAACTGTACCATAAGAAAGCCTCATTTTTCCGAAACTTATCCATGGCAATTCTTCTTTAACCAAATCGCTAAAAACAAAACTTCCCCCAAATGATTTGGTAAAAAGCCCCTGCCCTGCTGGTAACACAGATGCCCAGTCATTTCTTAACACAAACTCTCCAAACAACATGTTTCTCCACCCAATATCGCCTCTGGCAAATATGGCATTTCTTTTTTGTTCAGATCTAAAATTTGAATAATCAATCGGATTTTTTGAATTTGAAAGTGTAAACAAGCCTGCTACATTAAACCCTCCGTTGGTACCTGCATTAATTGATTTGGAAGAGATTTGAACAGACTCTAAGCCTGCATTGGCATTTACCTGAAAATCTTTGATCTTCTTTTTGTAACTGGCTACCAATTCAAAAACATTTCGGTTACTCCATGTTTGCTGTGTACCGTAGTAGGCTTTACCATTATTTGCAGCAGCACCACTATACGAATTATTGATAGAAGCTTGCCCTGCACTGTATTGTAAAATGTCGTTTAAGGTTACTTCCTGATTAGTGGTTAGTTGTTGCTTGCGGTAAGTACCCCTTATAGAAAAATCATTGTTGATTTTATACGTAAGTGAAATATCACCAAATAAACGGTCACGACTGGTTAATACGGCACTATTATTATAGTAAGCGTATGGATTGTACCAGAAGTTTCCCCTGTAAAAAGCATTAGGATTTGCCGGGTTAAAACCTCCATCCGGATTACTATGGTTCCAACTTGCCAATGTTCCATCTGGCGTAGTTAAACCCTGTAATTCTCTTAACTTACTCATATCCAAATCTCTGTGAAACCATGAATTGAAATTACCTGTACTATTATTGCCGTACGCATTGTCATTTTCTGCGTTTGATTGTTGATTAATATAGGTAATGTTGGTACTCAGTAATAAATTAGGACTAAGATCAAATGAAGCGTTTACATTTAAATTATGTCTTTTTAAAAAGGAGGTTGGTATCAACCCTTTTTGATCTTGATTGGTATAAGATACCCTAATATTAGACCCATCGGTTACTTTGCTAAAACTGATATTGTTAAGTGTAGTTACACCAGTATTAAAAAAATCTCTTGAATTATTTGGCTGTGGTGTAAGTTTGGCTGTAGTACCTGCATATTCAGTTCCCGGATACCAGGAGTACCATGGAATATATTCCTGACCGGCCATACGTGGGCCCCAGCTTGCATCATCTGTGTAATCTGGGTAAAATTTGCCATCTAATGGTTTCCAAAAATCAGGCATACCAGGTTCCCAGGTAAATCTTGTTAGGTTTGATCTTCCGCCACCTGCATAAGAATTTTGGTAATTGGGCAAAATGTAAATTTTATCAAACTGAACACCAGTGTTAATATCAATACCAAGCCCTTTACTTCCTTTTTTACCCTTTTTAGTGGTAACCACTATAGCTCCGTTAGAGCCGTCTGGGCCAAAAAGTGCGGCACCTTGCGGGCCTTGTAATACGGTTATATCTTCAATATCATCGGGATTAATATCATTACTACTTGGTATTATGGTACCATCTACCACGTATAAAGGACCGGTTGCGCCACCACCAGCATTCGATTCGCCTCTTAGCCTGATGCTAGTTTCGGCACCTAAAGCCGCAGATGACTGACTACGAACCTGTATGCCAGACACTTTACCAGCCAGGGCATTGTTAATATTGGTTTGCCGCACCGTATTTAGCTGATCAGAAGAAACTACCTGTGCATTGGAAGAAACACTTCTTGCTGTTCTTTTAATACCAAAAGCATTGGTAACAACCACTTCTACAAGTGTACCGGTTTTTTCGAGCGTAGTTAAAATAGCCGTTTGTGTACCAACAGCAACTACAACAGTTTTAAAATTTGCTGATGAAACTTCCAGCACATCACTATCAGTAACTTTAATTGTATAAGCACCTGCTGCATCTGCCTGCAAACCAGCAGTAGAACCCTTAATTTTAATAGTTGCAAATGGAACAACTGCTCCGTCCTTATCTGTAATTTTACCCGACACCAAACGGGTTTGTGCAGAAGCCATTACCCCGCAGAGCATAAGCATTGTAAACAGCGATAAAAAAATTCTCATGGTTAATTCATTGGTTTTTTTAGTATTGGTAAAATTAGGGATAAATTCTAAATGTAAAAATTTGGTTAAATCTTATACCATAAAAGAATTTAACTGTATTGAAGCTTTGGAAGAAGGAAGAAAAAAATTAAAAGGAATATAGCATTTGTAGTTTTACCTCAGTACGTTTATTACCTGTTATTTCATCTAAACCAGAGCCTACGGTTGATTTGTTTATAAAAACAGTTTGTGCCCATCTTACCCAAATTGTCATTTTTTTACTAACATCATAGTTAGCATTTACATAGTAGCGATAGCCTTTATCATAAAATACCGGTATCGAGAAACTATACAGTACATCATTTTCAAAAGCATACAACCTGCTATCATATCCATCTGTTTCAAAATATTGTAGCCTTACACTGCCTGAATATTTTTTTAGCATTGGCTTGTACAAAATATCTGTATATGCTAAAAAACCGTTTTGTGCACCACCGCCATTTTTATCAAACCAAATTAATTCAACTCTATTTCTATAAGTGAAAACAGGGTTTACTTTATAGTTTATCTGTGCCCTCATATTTTGCCTTGGCTTTGGCAATACGGGAGTAGTAGTTAAGTCTGCCGGGTTATAATTTTTTGATTTCGATTCTATTCTGTACCGGGCATAAATTTCTAATTGTTTGTTGGGCTTATAAGTAATCTGCGAAAAATAATCAACGCCTACAGAGGGTGCATCTACCAAAAAACGCAACCAGGGAAATTTGTAAAAATCCACATAAGCATCAAAACGCCAATGATTATTTGGCCTGATGCTTATACCAGAAAATAGCCCCCTTTCGTTGGTAGGCGTAGTACTTTCTGTAAACGCATTGGTGTATAAACTCTGGTATTTTTCGTCAATATTCCTGTACAAAAAACTCATATCAACCGTTGGATCTACGCTTATAATAAGTCCATTTACAAATGCTTTATTCATTTTATTATCAAAAGCTGCTTCGCCAAAAAAATGTAAGTTTTTATAGGTGTAACTGTAATCTATACTTTGGTTACCCCATTTTTTACCAGCTAAAGCATATAAATTACGTGGCTCGGCAGATTTATTGATGGGCAACTGAAATTGATACTGAACAGCATTTACACCCACATGCAAATTGCCCTTGTTATACGCAATATTTCCGCCATAAGCCAGTTGCCTTTGTACACCTTTATCTGCTAATTCACTTTTGGTACGATGCAGGCCACTTGTTTGTAAAGATGAAACATAGTCATCAAAGTTTACCGTATCAACCACCATATTTGCATCTACCTTTTTATAGCTAACAAATGCGGTAAAGGATGTATTTCTCTTTCCCAAAGTAATGCCAAAACCACGGTGAAAATTAAATTCGCCAGCCGCATTATATGGTCGTAAAACAGCTAGTTGCCTTTTTATATTTACCACATCGGGGCCCTTTCTAAAAGCAAGACTTTGCCATTGGGTAAGCCCCTGCCCCATATTTACCGTAAAATCGCCAATTGCCAATGATTTAATAATACCAATATTGCGGGCAAATAAATGAAGAGAATAAAAATCAAATCCATTTTTTTGTGTTCCTTTAAAAAACTGTTCGCCGGCATCCTTGTCTGCCACTATTCCATACTGCAACAGGTTTTTATATTGATATTTGTACCGCAATAAAAAACGAAGTGGCGAGCCAGGGTAATAATTCTTTGTACGGGTTGTATCTACCAAATAGCCCTTAGATTTTTCTACCACCTGCGATGCCCTGGCCAATATTTGATGGGTACCACCACCCAGCCTTTCAGCAAACGTATTCCTCACATTTAACAACATCCTAACCGATACATAAGGGAGTATTTTTTCAATTGTTGCTACATCCCAGCCGGGCACAGCCTGTATTTCATACATATTTATAAAATTACCAAACAGGCTGCGGTACCGCAATAAACTTTCAATTTGCAACGGATTTAAAATATTCAGCTCTTTTAATTGGGCTGCATCTGTATAATTTAAATTAATAGGTGTTTTTAAAAACTGTTGTAATTGCTGTAAAAATGTGTCATCCTTTGTTTCTGTGTCTTCATTACCCTCAGTTATGGCCTCCAATTGCTGCTCGGTAGTAGTAGTGGGCGAAGAAGGGAGCTGAGCCATTAAATCCATACTACCAAAAAGCAGTATTGTGAACAGGCATTTTTTTGAATAATAAAAGAAATTAGATAAAAAACTGTTTTGTAAGCACTTGCTTTTTAACCTGGCTTTTTTTATTGAAAATCTAGTACGACTTTCAACAACAAAAGATGAATTAAAAAAAAATGATATCAATATTTGCTGATGCATGTATAAATAAAAGGCTGTAAATAATTTAAAAAATATTTTAAGGTTGCTCTTTTTTACCAAAATTCATAATAAGCAGCAACCCGGGCGAAACACCTAATTGCGGATGAAAGCTGCCGGTAATATCAAGCCTGATATTGCTCCAGCCCACCCCCACGCCGGCAAAGCCTGTACCGGTAGCGGATGCAAAGCCTGCTCTAATAAAAAACGCATCTTCAAACTTATACTGAAAGCCTCCATTTAAATTAACCGGAAAATTTTCTTCCTTCACCAATTCGGCTCCTATAAAAAACCGGTCAGATGCATCGTAACCCAATGCAAATTTGTAGGCAGCAGTAATTTTTTCGTCTGTTTTAGAAAGTTTGCTACCCACCGGATTGTAAACATGTACACCCGCCTGCAACTTTTCTGTAAGGTGTACAATTGTACCCAATTCAAAATTGATGGTACTGGCATTACTGTATGCCGGCACCCGGTAACTGTAATAATTAAACTGTATACCTATATCTACCTTTTTACCCAGGCTGCGGCCATAAGCAAGCCCAAGCTGACTTTCATTAAAATTTTTAAAGCCAAAGTATTTAAGGCTAATACCAAAATTACCATTGGTAGTAGGTAAAGCAACTGCCGCCGCATAATTGCTTGTAGCAGCTAATAAAAACCTTCTTTCGCCATAAACACCTGCACCGCCCTGTTTTATTTTTGCCAGGGCCGCCTGGTTGTTGGTAAAAGAAAATACATCATTTTGCTGGCTGCTATAAGCACCAAGCCCAATATATACAGCAGAAAGTGGCTGCCTGAGCGATTGTGCCTTTAAAAAACAAGAAGCTGCTAAAAAGAAACATAGCAATGAAAGAAAATTTCTCAAAATAGTATAGTTATGAAATAGCAATATAATGATATGCCGGCATATTTAACCCAGATTTTGCAGGTAAATTTGTAATAAAAGTTATATTACAATAAAAATATTGGTTGCAGGTTATTTTTTTGCAAAAAAAAAGTGCACATTTTGATGTAATAAAAATGTTCATAAATGCTTAGCTATTAAGCAGTTGAATGCCCTAATAGTATTACTAATGCAAAATCCGGGTTAAAAACAATAAGTAATTGTAAGTACTTTTGCACAATGCAACTATTAGATGGAAAACTAGTATCACAGACTGTAAAAGACACGCTAAAACTAAAAGTTACTCAACTAACCCAAACAGGAGTAAAAGCGCCTCACTTAGCTGCCATATTAATTGGCAGCAACGGTGCAAGCGAAACTTATGTTGCCAGCAAAGTAAAAAACTGCGAAGAAGTTGGCTTTAAAAGCACTCTTATAAGACTAAATACAGACGTAGAAGAAAGTATTTTAATCAGCACCCTGCAGCAACTCAACAACGATGCAACCATTGACGGCATATTAATACAATTACCGCTGCCAAAACAAATAAGCGAACAAAAAATTATCAGCCTTATTCATCCAGATAAAGATGTAGATGGATTTCACCCAATGAGTATTGGTAAAATGATACAAGGACTGCCAACCTTTATACCAGCTACGCCGTATGGCATTATACTTATGCTGCAGCACTACCAAATTAAAACAACAGGAAAGCACGCTGTAGTAATTGGCAGAAGCAATATTGTAGGTAGGCCCATTAGTATTTTACTTAGCCAAAATACCAGCTATGGCAATTGTACCGTAACCGTTTGCCATAGCCACACACCCAATTTAAAAGAAATTTGTTTACAGGCTGATATTATTGTAGCAGCCCTTGGCAAGCCCGGCTTTTTAACCGCTGATATGGTAAAAGAAAACGCTGTAGTGGTAGATGTAGGTATTACAAGAGTAGCCGATGCAAGTAAAAAAAGCGGCTTTGCCATTAAGGGCGATGTTGATTTTGAAAAGGTAGCGCCAAAAACCAGTTACATTACACCTGTACCCGGTGGCGTAGGCCTCATGACTATTGCTGCACTGCTGATGAACACTTACAATGCTTGCTTACAGAAACAATTAATAACAACATAAAATTTTTTCATTTTTTAGCTTTGGCAGATCAATGTATAGCAAGTAATATGATTAAGCTTACAATATCCTCTGCCACCAAAAAGTTTTTCAACCACTTAAACTGACATCCATTTTTTAACTAATAGTAACTTTAATTAATAATCCGGCCTTCCATTTTTTATAATGATACAAGCAAACAAAATATCAACAGAAACGCTGCCTGTAATGGAGCATTTTTACACCCTGCAGGGCGAAGGCTTTCACCAGGGCAAGGCCGCCTATTTTGTACGCCTTGGCGGCTGCGATGTTGGCTGTGTATGGTGCGATGTAAAAGACAGTTGGGATGCAGCAGCCCACCCCCAAAAAACTATTACCCAAATTGTAACAGATATAGTACAACAAGTACCCAACAACCATGCCGGCGGGTTGGTGGTAATTACCGGTGGCGAACCCCTCATGCACAATTTAACCGCACTTACCAAAGCTTTAAAATCAGCCGGGTTTATTACAAATATTGAAACCTCCGGCGCCCATCCACTCAGCGGAAAATGGGACTGGATATGCCTTTCACCAAAAAAATTTAAAGCACCCTTACCAGAGGTGTTACCATACGCCAACGAACTAAAAGTAGTTATTTACAATAAATACGACTTTAATTGGGCAGCACATTACGCAACACTAGTATCGCCGGAATGCCAACTTTATTTGCAGCCCGAGTGGGACAAAGCAGCCGCCATAACACCACTAATTATTGATTATATCAAAGCAAATCCACAATGGCAACTTTCCCTGCAAATACATAAATACATCAACGTGCCTTAGGATTGCAAGGGGTTACTACTGTGTAATTTACAGGCTGTAAAAAGCTGTAAAAAAAGTGGGTGTGATTAACATTGTTTGTAGCGAGCAGACTGCTTATTGCAGCTTTGTTGCTGGAAATAATGCTAGATAAAACCATCCCAACCTTTTGTAATTATACAATATTTTAGGCCAAAATAATTATTTTGGCGTGCCCCTGTCGGGTCGGGCTTTACCCGTTCGAATGGCGGGGTCGGGCGGACACTGCAAGTCCCCGGCAAACTTCGTTTCAATCCCTCACGCTTGCCTAACCACAAGCAGCATGCATAGTTTAAAAAATGAGTTAATCACTTAATCTGATTATAAATATCATAGTTGTTAAATAGCCAATAAAACATGTGTAAGGAAATATTCCTTACCGTGTTGCCTGTGCAATACTCAAAAGAAGCTTCCTTACGACCATTGCTGATCCGAAGGCCGCATTTACAGACTTTTTTATTAACCGGAAAAATCCGGCCTTTTTAAAAGTTGCAATCATTTGCTTGCCCTCCAAATTGAAGTTCTTCCATTTTTCTTGCACGTAATGGACCATGAGCACGTCAGCCGGCTTCCGCCGCAGGGTAATGTTTAAACCCCTATAGTAGCTATTACCGCTACCCGTTCGCTTTTTGCCCATTCTTACTCCCGCCTTCCAACAGTTACCTTTGCAGGTATCCTGCCCTGTTAGTACAGAGCGGTACACGGGGTTACCCTGTTATCATGATTGGACACGGATGGGTTAGCGCCGAACTATTCACCGGACATGTTGATTATCCACGTAAACTGAGTTGTTAACAGTTTAGCTCATGTCGTTGCCGTTTTGGCCGAAGCTTGAAAAACTTTGTCAAACTCCTAAACTCCTTGCAGGTGACGGTGATTCTAACGTTCGTTCAATTAATTTGCGCATACCACCCAGCTTAGCCCTACACCGATTAAGTCTATCGGTTATCTCAACTTCCTCACGGATTTCGAGATCCAGTCTTGCGACTGCTCGGTTCATTGTCCCGGTTGCTTACTACCGACCGATTACTCAAGCCGCAATACCGGTAAGCTACTACTCGTGGAAGAGTAGGTTTTTCTTACGGATGCCCGTATAAAACTATCCGACCAAGACCTTTTCAGGTCGCACAACATTGTCCAGCCCTGCTTTTGCAAATACTTTTGTTGTAGGCAGTTTTTTGCGTCAATTAAAAAGCTCGCAAATTTTGTCTAACATAGCTTCACCCATTGAGTCTGGTACTACATCTTTCCATTCTTGTTCATAGTCATCTAATGTCCAACTGTCAACAACTTTGCCTTGAGAATTATAAACAGTAGTAGTCACAAACTTAATTTTCTTGTCACTACAATCAGCAAATATGAGTTGCAGTTCTTTAGCATTGGTGTAGGTAAGTGTCTTGCCATTTGTTTTAACTGTGGTTTTTTTCAATTCTTTCTTTGTCCATATTTTTATGTTTCCACTATTGCTATAGCCGTCTTTTGATACATAAGAAGATTTTACGTACCATTTGTTACCTTCTGTGTCAGAGCCAATATAAACCCAATCTTGAGCAATGCCCTTATG
>JBBQTZ010000009.1:0-43936 GCA_038234405.1 Chitinophagales bacterium | reverse complement strand
TTTTGCTTTCATGCAAGCTGTGTAAGACCTTATAGGTTTAATCATAGGCATCACAATTTTTCGAAATTGAAAGAACTCCGCCAAAACCTATAAGGTCTTTTTGGAGGTCATTTTGCTTTTATACATGCTGCTTAAGACCTTATAGGTTTACTGTAGGGTGTCATAATTTTTCGAAATTGAAAGCACCCCGCCAAAACCTATAAGGTCTTTTTAAGTCGTTTTGCTTTCAAGCAAGCTGTGTAAGACCTTATAGGTTTAATCATGGGCATCACAATTTTTCGAAATTGAAAGAACCCCGCCAAAACCTATAAGGTCTTTTTAAGTCGTTTTGCTTTCACGCAAGCTGTGTAAGACCTTATAGGTTTAATGAAGAGCGTCATAATTTTTCCAGATTTAAAGCATCCCGCCAAAACCTATAAGGTCTTTTTGGGGGTCATTTTGCTTTCAAGCAAGCTGTGTAAGACCTCATAGGTTTAATGAAGGGTATAATAGTACTTTAAGATTGAAAAAGCACCCCGCCAAAACCTATAAGGTCTTTTTAAGTCGTTTTGCTTTCAAGCAAGCTGTGTAAGACCTTATAGGTTTAATCATGGGCATCACAATTTTTCGAAATTGAAAGCACCCCGCCAAAACCTATAAGGTCTTTTTGGGGTCATTTTTATTTTAAGCAAGCTGTGTAAGACCTTATTGGTTAAATGAAAGGCGTTATAATTTTTCAAGATTGAAAAAAGCCCCGCCAAAACCAATAAGGTCTTTTTGGGTCATTGTGTTTTCATGTAAGCTGCGTAAGACTTTATAGGTTTAATGAAGGGTATAATAGTACTTCAAGATTGAAAAAAAACCCGCCAAAACCTATAAGGTCTTTTAAGTCATTTTGCTTTCAAGCAAGCTGTGTAAGACCTTATAGGTTTAATGTAGGGTGTCATAATTTTTCGAGATTGAAAGCACCCCGCCAAAACCTATAAGGTCTTTTTGAGTCATTTTGCTTTCAAGCAAGTTGCGTAAGACCTTATAGGTTTACTGTAGGGTGCCATAATTTTTCGAGATTTAAAAAAGCCCGCCAAAACCTATAAGGTCTTTTTGGGTCATTTTCCTTTCAAGCAAGCTGTGCAAGACCTTATAATTTTCAAACCATAGAGATATCCCTTCTCGGAGATTGTTTCTCTGCCGGTTTTGTTACCTTAAATAATGAAAAAAATTATGAGGAAGAATTAATACTGCATTTTTTGGATGGTATGGTACTTGCAGATGAGCTAGACTGCTATGATAGAATTTTTAAAATGATGCAACCCGGATGTTTATAGTTGAAATTGTAAGGAGTTTTTTCCGAACGCTAAAGAACAATACAGTTAAGTGTTGCAGGTTATTATTTGGTAATAAAAAATAGTAAACTATTTTGAGTGCAAAAAATGTACTAAAAGTTCAACTGTACAACAATTAGTAGCTGTAATATATTTTCAACTGCAAATCCTTGTTTAAACGAAGCTTACAAATTTGGTTTATAAATCTCCCCCATTTTCCATCAATCTACCCGCAGCTTCATCAGTGTAATATTTATTTTAGTATAGGTCACTAAAAACTTTCCCGCTAAGGTAGAAGTGGTAAAAGAAAATTTGAAAGATTTTGAGCAATGGTTGGTAAATGACTAAAAAAAATCTGCACAACCTAGGTTGTGCAGATAAGATAAGTAATGTTTGCTACTCTAAATCCAGCCTTAATCGTTCTTTTAATTCTTTTACCATAGGGTATTCCTCCGCCATTCTTATATACAATTGTTTTCTGCTAAGTGGTATGGTTGTATCTGCTTCAGTCTCTTCTTTTTCCTCTACTATTATTTGGTAGGTTAAGCTTCGGTTGTTGAAATAGCTTTGAATATGCTCTATCAAATCTGTTCTTTCCAGCTCAATAAATCCTTTATGTATTTCGCCTTGTGTGGTAATGGTAATGGCGTTGTTATCTGCTATGCTTACAATTGCTGCCCTAAAATTAGTAACGGCTGAGTGTTTGGTTCTATCACGCAAATGCTGAATATACAGGCCCCAGCAGGCTTGTAATTCTTCTTCTGTCAATGGCTTTACTTCTGCCTCGCCATTTCTGTTTTGTTGTGTTATTTGTTGCCGTATTTTTTTTAATGATCCCAACGATAAGCCAGGACTTGTAACCGGTAAAGCGCCTGTTTTGGTAGTGGATGTGCTGTTTTGCTTCGGCAGGGAATCATCCTGTTTTGTTTGTAGCGGTATATGCGGTTCCTCTATCAATAATGTTGCGCCTGTAGTGCTGTTTGTTTTTACTACAGGTACTTCACTTACCTCATTTTTACTGGTAATTTTGCGGGGCGGCAATGCTCTAAAGGCAATGGTTTTGCTACCTTCAGTCAGTTTTTTTTTTGTTACAACGCCATCGTTGCTTACCAGTTCAAGCGCCTGCTGCAGGTAGCATAATTTTATAATGGTAAGCTCTACATGCAGTCGTTTGTTGCGGGCCTGCTTATAATTTATTTCTGCATCGTTTAGCACATTTAAAGCGCTAATTATATACCCTGCATCTACCCTTTGTGCAGTTTCTAAATATTTCTGTTTAAAATCTTCTGCTACTTCCAGCAGCATGGCTACTTTTTCATCTCTGCTCACCAGCAGGTTACGTAAAAATTCTGCAATGCCATTGAGTACAGTATCTCCCTCAAACCCTTTATTGTTTATTTCATCATACATCAGCAGGGCACTGCTTAAATCCTGTTCCTGCAAATAATCCAGTAGTTTAAAATAGTAAGCTTCGTCTAAAATATTCAGGTGTTCCAGTGTATTAAGGTAAGTTACCGCACCGTTGGTAAAGCTTACTATTTTATCCAAAATACTCAGCGAATCTCTCATGCAGCCTTCGCTTTTTTGAGCAATTACATGTAGGGCTGTTTTTTCTGCATTAATAGCTTCTTTATTACATATTTCCTGCAGGTGATCTACTGTTTCGTTGTTGGTAATACGTTTAAAATCAAAAATTTGACAACGGCTTAATATGGTGGGTAATATCTTATGTTTTTCTGTAGTGGCCAATATAAAGATGGCGTAGGGTGGGGGTTCTTCCAGTGTTTTTAAAAAGGCGTTAAAGGCAGATGAGCTCAACATGTGTACCTCATCTACAATATAAACTTTGTATTTGCCGGCCTGTGGGGCAAAGCGAACCTGCTCTACCAGTGCCCGTATATCATCTACAGAATTATTGCTTGCTGCATCCAGTTCGTGTATGTTGAGCGATGCACCTGCATCAAAAGAAACACAACTGTTACAAGTATTGCAGGCTTCGCCATCCGGCGTTTGATTTTCGCAATTAATGGTTTTAGCCAATATTCTGGCACAGGTCGTTTTACCTACACCCCTAGGACCGCAAAATAAAAAAGCATGCGCTAACTGATTATTTTTAATTGCATTCTTTAAAGTAGTGGTTATATGTGATTGCCCTACTACCGTAGAGAAATTTTGTGGACGGTATTTACGTGCAGATACTACAAACTTTTCCATGGCTGCAATTTACTATTTTTTAGGTTAAGGTTTTTGGGTTTCAGCAGGTACGAGCTGCGAGCCGTGAGCTGTGAGCCATGAGCTGTCAGCTGTGAGCCGTGAGCTGAGAGCCACGAGCCACGAGCTTTGAGCCGTGAGCTGTGAGCCATGAGCTGTGAGCTGTGAGCCGTGAGCTGAGAGCCACGAGCCACGAGCTTTGAGCTTTGAGCTATGAGCTATGAGCTTTGAGCTTTGAGCTGTGCGCCGTGAGCTGTGGGCTGTGAGCTGAGAGCTGTGAGCCACGAGCTACGAGCCATGAGCTGAGAGCAGTGAGCCATGAGCAGTGAGCCGTGAGCTAAGAAATAAGAGCTTTGATTACTGAGTTATGTAGTGCTCGCCGCTCGCCGCTTTAAGCTCCCCCCTCGCCGCTCAAAGCTCGCCGCTCGCCGCTCGAAGCTCGCCGCTCGAAGCTCGAAGCTCGAAGCTCAAAGCTCGCAGCTCACAGCTCGCCGCTCGCCGCTCACAGCTCGCCGCTCACAGCTCGCAGCTCACCGCTCGCCGCTCAAAGCTCCTCCCTCACAGCATTGGGTGCCGTTTAAACTCTTTTGTTCTGTCAAATAAATATCGGTAAGTAACCAGGTTTTTACTTTTATAGGTATCGCCAAAACTTTCTGCTACATTGATCATTTTAGCATTAAAATCGCCAATCCATTGCATTTCATATTCCTGGTATGGCGCCTTAGGTACCTGGATAATTTTTGAACATTCACCAATAATATAGGCATCTACTCCTTTACCCTGCCACTCGGGCACCACGCCAAATACAAGCCCACAAAACTTTTTTGCCGGCCTAAAACGTTGTAAATAAAGAAAGTATAATTTTTGTAACAAGCCAAACTTACCATTCAAGTGTTTAAAATACTGGTTAAGATCTGGTAAATTTAAAAATATAGCAATAGGCTCTTCATTGTAATACGCAAAAAGTATAATGCGTTCATCAATCACTTGCGCCATTTTTTTAAACATCAGCAATACCTGCTCTTTGGTTAATTGTTTTAAACCGCCATGCCCTGCCCATGCTTTATTATAGACAGTAGTAAAGTCTGCTGCAAATTGTGACAGTTGTTTTTTATCAATAAATTTTGAGCAGATAGCAGGGTTAGCTGCCAATATATTGTGGCGCTCATGTATTTTGGGCGATAATGGTTTATTGGGGTCTATCCCAAAGCAAATCTGGTTAAAAAATACCTGGCAGCCATAGTTTTGTAACAATTCCACGTAGTAGGGTGGGTTGTAGCTCATGCCATATAAGGGCGAAGAAAATCCTTCCGTTACCAGTCCCCACCATTTATCTCTTTCACCAAAGTTAATGGGGCCATCCATCGCCTGCATTCCTTCAGCAGCAAGCCATTCACGTGCTTTGTTTAACAGCATATCTGCAGCAGACTTACTATTTATACATTCAAAAAAACCAAATGCACCTACCGGCACATCATCTCCTTTATTTTTATACTTGCTATTTATGAAAGCTGCAATACGCCCAATCAGTTGGTTGTTTTCATCTACCAAAAGCCAACGGATAATTTTTCCAAAACGGAATGCTTTGTTTTTTTTTGCATCAAATACTTCATTAATGTCTTTATCTAAAGGTCTAATCCAGTTGATATCGTTCTTATAAATTGTTACAGGCACCAGTAAAAACTGTTCAGCAGTTGTAATATCATTTACCAAAATAAGTTGCATAAAAAAAAATATGGCTGTAAAAATAAGTTTTTAGAATTAAGTATTTTGTTCGCAAAGCCTTTACAATTTTGAGCTAGCATCTGTTTACTTTTTTTTCTCCCGATTTTTCCGGGACAGGTTGATAAAAAAGTAACAAAAAAAATCAAGTCCGCCCGGCTGACGCCATTCGGACGGGGCTTCCAATAAAAAGGCTCCCGACTTTCGGGACAGGTGAAACTTCCCACATCAGCCTACAATCAAGGAACTCGCCGTGAGAAGCCCAAAATCATAAAGCTAATGCACGGCTCAAACAGCTCCGCCCGAATGGCTCAAGCCAAACAGCTCCGTCCGAATGGCTCGGGCCGGGCGGGTTTGATTTCTTAATGGCTGATGGAGAAAATTTCCAGCACTTTTTAGTAAAGGCCATAACCAGTCTTCGTTTAAAAACAAATACCTACTCCTTTAAGTTTTTACTAATGCTCAAAATGAACAGGAGAAAAAACGATACTTTTATTTTACACCCAAATTTTGAATGGCAAAATCCGGATTTAATCGTAAAGCCTTTACACTAGCATTATTTATTGCTACAATAGCCTTTTGTAAACAAAAACAAAAACAAATACATTTTAAACAGTTTAAGTTTACAAAGCCACGCTATTAGCTACAATAAAAATACCGGACCTACGTCCGGTATTGCAAAGTGGATTGGTTGGAAACTTCTTATTGCTTAATTACTTGTTTGTAAATGCTACCTGCTGCTGTATTAAATTTTATGATGTAACTACCTGATGGTAAGCCATTTAATTCGCTTATTGCTACATAGTTGGTTCCTTTGGTCATTTGTATTTTTTTAGAAACCATTTCTTTGCCGCTCATGCTAAATACTTTTACTGTTGTATTTTCTGTTGTAGCCCAGTCTATGTTTATATTTACATAGCTGCTAAAAGGGTTAGGCGATACTGTAAAGCTGCTTGTTGCTTTTTGTAACCTTACTGATACTACTTTAGAATAACTGCTTTTACCATCTGTATCAACTTGCTTTAGGCGATAATACACTGTACCGGAAGTTATAGCAGTAACATCATCATTGGTAGTGTAATTTTTTTCTGTACTGCTATTTCCGTTTCCTGCAAGTGTGCTTACTACAATAAATATTTTACCATCTGCACTTCTTTCTACTTCATATTTTTTGCAATTGATTTCCATAGTAGTTACCCAGTTTAATTTTACCAGATTGTTGCTGATAAGGTTGGCTAAAAAACTTTTTAAAGTAACTGGTAATGGACCGCCTAATGGTTCTAATATTGCAGTGCCATCATCGGTAGATTTAATGCCTGCATCTGAATAGCCACTGATTCTTGCTACATTAATAATGGGGGTAACACTTAGTGTTTGAGTTGGTTTGTTTACAAAAACCTTAAATTCAATTTCAAAAGATTCATCTGCTGCTAAAATTCCGCCAATAGTTGCGTTTGCACCATTACCTACCCTGCAAGTGATTACTTTGCTATGTGCATTAAAATCTCCTTCATCATCGCCATTATTATCAGTAAAAAACTCTCCTGTGCTGCGGCCTGTATACTTTACTACTTTCATTGAACCGGCTATGTAAGTAACGTTTGCCGGAAGTGAATCAACCACTACACAGTTATTGGCATTTCCTGTTCCGATATTTTTACCTTTTAAGGTATAGGTTAACACTTCATTTGCCTCAGCTATATTATTAAGGTTAGCATCTTTTACAAATTTGTCGATAATAACAGTAGGAGAGTTTGTTTTAATTTGAAAAGTAAATAGCCCAGGGAAATATTGATCAGATTCTGTACCAAATTCTAAAGCAACTGTTGTATCACCACCATTAATACCGAAACCATTTCCTACAAAAAACTGGTCTATATCAAGTCCCATTTGGTTGGTATAGTTAGGGTTTTTTGTAGTTACATGTTTGCCGGTATCGGTAATTGTACCATTCCATGGATTGTCAATTGCATTAAGGCTATTGTGGAATTTAGTGCCATTTATTTTTAAGTAATCCATTTTAAGGTTAGCATCTCCTTCCCAAACCATTGCACCCATTTTAGCATCTCTAAGATTGATGGCCCCTGATGGAACATTTAAGCCAGTTAAAGTAACGGAAGAAATTTGTGCATTTCCACCATTAAATACCTGCTGAAAGCCATCGTATAGTCTAATGCTGTTATAATCTGCAGTTGCAAGATTTTCGTAAACAATAACTATGCACCATCCGGCATAATTACCACCGTTACCAACTGAACCTACAGAAGCGGTAACATTACCTACTGTGTAAGTACCTGCTCCTTTTGCTTGTACAAATGGAGTGATATCTGTGTAAGCCTGGTATTGATTTACTGTGCTGTTACCAGTGCCTACTACATTTTTATCTAATTGAGCGGCAGCATATTCAGTATAAGCACCTGTTGTTCCAAAACGTATTTTAATTCTTCTTAAGCTATCTGCATCAATGTTAAATTCACTTTTTCTTACCCTTGCACCCCAGTAAAGCCTTGCAAGTTTAATTGTATTGTTACCAGTGGGTAAGTTAAGATCTGCTGAAGAAGAATTTTTTGTACCAGCGCCAACACCTGCGTTACCATCAATATCTACAAACTGCATATTAGCATTATCGTTTCCAAAAACGCTGTTGCCATTTGCCCTGTTATTATTCATTTTAATAGTATCAACTACAGTGCTGTTAACAATGTGAGTAAGTGTATTGCCAAACATAGCAGTACCGCCTTTAATATTATCAGAAAATACTTTAGAATAGGTTCTGTACTGTGCTATTGCATTGGCAGAAAGTAAAAAAACAATTACGATTAAAATAGTTGTGGTTTTAATCAGTTTGCTGTTGACGTGTTGTGATAAAGTTTTCATTTTTTAAGGGGTGGTGGTTAGTGGATTATTTATTTGTTTGTTATTATACCCAATCTGTGCCAATTTATAATTAGCAGATAATCAACTACTTAAAAAAATGAAAGCACATTTTTATTCCAAATTCAGGAATTAAATACGTTGTTTTGGAAAAGGAAAAGTTACTGGTGTGAGGTGGGGTCTATTTGTAATATCAAAATAGGAGGGCTTTTTGTTGGGTGCATTTCAAATTGTCGCTCCTGATTTCGGTTGGTGTGGACACCCGACCGAGGCTTGGCCGTTGTTGGTGTATTCTTAAAACACTAAGTGCTGCTTCAATTTATAATGCCCCCTTTTTTGTTTGCCAGGTAAAATTTTGGGTAGATGGTGAGGTATAATAAGTTTGGCGCATCGTGCTACCAGGGTTTTGTAAATGCAAACAGCAGTGATAAATTAATATCACTGCTGCAAAATCTGGTTAAAACCCTATTTCAATTACAAAATATGGGTTAAATGTATTTTATCTGATAAATAAGCTAATTAATGCCTCATAGGAATTCGCTTTCTTCCTTCATCACTTCCCTGCCTGTTTCCTTCTTCGCCACCGGCTCTTTTAAAACCGCCGTCAGCTTCATTCATACGAACCATGCGGCCATTGTATTTTTTACCATCAAGGCTTTTAATCATTTTACCCGCTGCTGCTTTGTCAATTTCTATCCAACTATTCATATCCTTCATATCTATTCTGCCGAGTACTTCTTTGCTAAGGCTACTTTCATCTAATATAAACTGTAAAAAGCTCGATTTGTAAAAGCCATCTTTTGTACCGAGGTTAATAAAAAGTCTTGCATAGCCGTTATCTCTTTGGTTGTGGCTTGTACGCTCCCTGCGGCTATCGTCTCTTTGGCCGTTCCCCATTTCGCTTCGCTGTTTAAAATCATTTCTGGAAGTAGCATGATTAAGATCTTCGGCGTTTTCATAATATTTTAAAAAGTGGTTAAACTCTAAAGAAGCAATTCTTTGCAGTACTTCTTCTTTACTCACATCTGCAAATTTTTCCATTAAATCTGTCATGTAGGTTTCATATTCGCCATGCGAAACATCTGCCTGTATCAACTTATCCATAAAATGAAAAAACTGCTTTCTACAAACATCCTTGCCACTTGGAGCATCCATTTTATTGAACCTGGCATTAACCATGCGCTCTAATTGCTTTATTTTAAATGCCTCTCTTGTATGAACGATAGAAATACAAATACCTGTTTTTCCAGCTCTTGCGGTACGGCCGCTACGGTGGGTATATACCTCCATATCATCTGGTAATTCAAAATTAATAACATGGGTAATACCTTCAACATCAATACCTCTTGCAGCAACATCCGTAGCTATTAATAATTGTAATTGTTTTTGACGGAAACGGCCCATCACCTTATCTCTTTGTTGTTGGGTTAAATCGCCATGCAGCGCTTCAATTTCGTAACCTTCCTGTACCAGCTTTTCAGCTATATTTTGTGCGTCAAGTTTTGTACGGGTAAAAATAATGCCGTACATACCTGGTGTAAAATCTATATAGCGTTTTAATGTTTCGTAGCGATGATGGGCTGCTACGGTAATGTATTGATGGTCAATATTTACATTGCCACTATTCTTTTTACCAACCGTAATCTCTTTTGGATCGGTCATAAAGTTTCTGGAGATGGCTCTCACCTCAGGCGGCATAGTGGCACTAAATAACCATATACTTTCTCTGTTAATGGTATTTTTCAATACAAAATCTATATCATCTCTAAAGCCCATGTTAAGCATCTCATCTGCTTCGTCTAACACTACATACTTTACTTTTTGCAAATCAATTGCCTTGCGTTCAATTAAATCTATTAATCTACCCGGTGTAGCTACTACAATGTGTACACCTTTTTTAAGGTTGCGAATTTGCATGGTAATAGAAGCACCGCCATATACAGCCTCTGTAAATACTCCTTTGGTAAATTTGGTAAAGGTGGTTAAATCGTTGGTTATTTGTAAACAAAGCTCTCTTGTAGGGCATACAATTAAGGCCTGTGGATGTCTATCCTCCCTACTAATAAGGTTTAAAAGTGGTAAACCGAAAGCGGCAGTTTTACCTGTACCTGTTTGTGCTAAACCTACAAAATCGGTTGTGCCAGAAAGTAAAACAGGGATTGCTTGTTCTTGTATGGGTGTTGGGGTTTCAAACCCGAGAGCGGTAACAGCTTGTACCAACTCTTCGTTTAAGCCTAAGGCTTCAAATGCATTCATGTAAATTGTTTTTGCGTTTACATGATATGCTATCTGCCTGTTGCTACATTACTTAAATACTTAAAAAAATCGTAAATATTAATACTAAAACCAACAGCCTAAGGCGCACTACATGCAATACTCGTTATAAATAGTTTGCAAAATTAAGGGTTTTAAAGTTATAATGGTTATTAAATTAATGCAGCAACTTTTGTTAATTGTTTTGATGTGTTTATACCGATCTAATTATGAATGTTTTTCGTAGTCAGTATGCAATGTATTTTCTAGGTCAATTGCTACTGAGTAATTGTAAGAGAGGCCACGTAAGGAATATTATTTTACGCAATAGTATTGGGATGCACCCATTTCAACCCAAAAATCCTTTCAACCCAAAAATCCTTTCAACCCAAATTTTCAATTCTAAAAATCCTTTTTAACAGCTAAGTACCTCATTATTTTTTTACTCCAAAAACAACCTGAAACCTCACAATATTTCAAAGGGTGCATTTTAAATTTTCGTTCCGGATTTTGGTTGGTAGAAACACCCGACTGATGCCGGTCCGTGGATGGTATCCTCCACAAACAACAGGCGCTGCGTCAATTTGAAATGCAGCCATTTCAACTGCAAAAACTACATTAAAAACAACAAACCCCACATTTGCATGCAGGGTTTGTTATTATTTATTCAGTCCAATAATGGACGGATAAGGCTATTAATCCTCAATCTTCTGTTTGCCTTTAGCTTTTGCTATTACTTCTTCTGCTACGTTTGTAGGCGCTGGCGCATAGTGGCTAAATTCCATTGTACTGGTGGCACGGCCTGAAGATAATGAACGCAATTGCGTAACATAACCAAACATTTCGCTTAATGGCACTTTGGCTTTAATAACCTGTACACCATGTTTGCTATCCATACCTTCCAGCATACCACGGCGGCGGTTTAAATCGCCGGTTACATCACCCATGTATTGATCTGGAGTAAGTACCTCTACCTTCATGATTGGCTCCAATAAGGTAGGTTTTGCTTTACGGCCAGCCTCACGGAAGCCTTGCTTAGCGCACAATTCAAAAGAAATAGCATCACTATCCACATCATGGTAGCTACCATCGAATACTCTTACTCTCATGCTCACTATTGGATAACCAGCTAGTACACCACTCGTCATACTAGTTGTAAAACCTTTAAGAATGGGAGCAATAAACTCTTTTGGAATACTACCTCCAAAAATATCGTTTACAAACTGTAAACCACCCAAGGGATTTTCTTTTAACCATTCTTCTTCTGCAGGCCCAATCTCAAATGCAATATCACCAAATTTACCTCTACCACCCGTTTGCTTCTTGTAGGTTTCCCTGTGTTGCAAAGTTGTTTTAAAGGCTTCTTTATAAGCAACCATTGGCGCACCCTGGTTAATTTCTACTTTAAATTCACGCTTCATCCTGTCAATAATAATCTCCAGGTGAAGTTCGCCCATTCCACTCAAAATGGTTTGGCCCGTTTCTTCATCTGTACGTACCCTTAAAGTAGGATCTTCCTCTACCAATTTGGCAATTGCCATACCCATTTTATCAACATCAGCCTGTGTTTTTGGCTCAATGGCAATGGAGATTACAGGTTCTGGAAAAGTCATAGATTCTAAAACAATTGGATGATCTTCGTTACACAAAGTATCACCGGTTTTAATGTCTTTAAAACCAACACCTGCACCAATATCACCCGCTTCAATAAAATCGATTGGGTTTTGCTTATTTGCATGCATCTGCATAATACGGCTAATACGCTCTTTTTTACCAGTACGGGTATTTAGTACGTAACTACCTGCATCTAAACGGCCGCTATAAGCCCGGAAGAAAGCCAAACGACCCACAAATGGATCTGTCATAATTTTAAATGCCAAAGCACTAAATGGTTCTTTTACATCGCAATGACGGAATATTTCTTCACCATTATCAGGATTAATTCCTCTTACAGCTTCAATATCCATTGGGCCAGGTAAATAACGCACAATTGCATCCAAAGCAGTTTGAACACCTTTGTTTTTAAAAGATGAACCACACATCATTGGAATAATAGACATATCAATTACAGCCTTGCGGATAGCTTCATGCATTTCATCCTCTGTGATTGTATTAGGATCATCAAAGAATTTTTCCAGTAATTTATCATCATACTCAGCAATAGCTTCTACTAAATGTTGCCTCCATTCCTTTACATCCTCAAGCATATCTTCCGGAATCGGCACTTCTTTGTACGTCATACCCTGTGAAGCATCGTCCCAAACCATACCCTTCATAGTAATTAAATCTACCACTCCGGTAAAATTATCTTCTGCACCAATTGGTAATTGCAATGGTACAGCTTTAGCACCCAGCATTTCTTTCACTTGTTTTACCACGTTTAAGAAATCAGCACCACTTCTATCCATTTTATTTACAAAACCAATACGTGGTACTTTATATTTATTAGCCTGGCGCCATACAGTTTCACTCTGTGGCTCTACGCCAGATACAGCACAAAACAAAGCCAATAAACCATCCAATACACGGAGTGAACGTTCTACCTCTACAGTAAAATCCACGTGACCAGGCGTATCAATGATGTTAAATTTGTATTGTTTTGTATCTGCATTTTTTACTCCCTGTACAGTTGGAAAATTCCAAAAACAAGTTGTAGCTGCAGAAGTAATAGTGATGCCTCTTTCTTGTTCCTGTGCCATCCAGTCCATGGTAGCAGCACCTTCGTGCACTTCTCCAATTTTGTGATTTACCCCTGTGTAATAAAGTATACGTTCGGTGGTAGTGGTTTTACCGGCATCAATATGAGCGGCTATACCAAAGTTGCGTTGATAACGTAAGTCTGACATTTTTTTTGATTATTTATTATTTGTTTTAAATTATTATTAGCCCGGCGTTACTGAAGCTATGTAGCTTCATTGGCGTCGCACTCTTTTACTCAATATCTTTATTGAACTTGTCCACAGCATTTGTATTTGCTGCAAGCACCCATAGAAACTGCATTGTTTACTACGGTAGTACGGCAGCAGGTGCATTTTGTATGTAATATTTTATTCTCTCATAGTATGCTAAATAATTCAGCTCCATCCTTTATGCCAAAGCCTTTAGCGGCGCAAATGTACAGGCTTTATTTGAAAATACAAAGTGCAAACGTAGATGGAATATTTGCTTGGATTAAATCCTTGCAGGATAAGGGCTCAATACATGCGGACTCAATTACCTTTTATACTTTCTTTCGCTTGATCAAAATAGGCACGAACAAAATATAGATAAGTTTGGGTTGCTTGTACATTTAAGGATGTATTCTAACACAAGCATTGTTTGGTGGCTACACCTGACCACGGAGGCAGAAAAAGTGGATCGTTTTTTTATTAGTAGTGGAGTTTAAAGGCAATAATTTTAATAAAAGTATTCTCTACCCTGTAAACAAGCCTGTGTTCATCATTAATACGTCTGCTCCAGTAGCCTTTCATATCATGTCTTAAAGCTTCAGGCTTGCCTGTACCTTCAAAAGGTGTGCGGGCAGTTTCTATAATTAACTTATTTAGCTTGTTGTAAATGGTTTTGTTGTAGGTAATTCAGCTATTGTATTGTTCAAAGGCGATGGGTGTAAATTGTATATCTTTTATGCTTCATTGGGCATGGTAAAGCTAATGGTATCAGCGTTTTATCCTGAGCAATAGATTGTAGCAGCATTTCTTTATTATTGGCGTTGCCCATTAAAAAAGCAGTTTCGTCTATTTCCTCCTCAATTGTAATTACAACAGGCTTTTCTTTAAATGCAGTTTTAATGGCATTTAAAATATCCATATTAATATCAGCCGCAGATTTAAAATGATAAGTTGTGTACATAGATGATTTTTTGTTATTTGTAATTACAGATGCTGTTATTACGGTTATTTTTAATAGATCACCTACATTTTAAGCTGTATCAATATAAAGCGTCATTTCATCACGGTTTTAAAAAGAAATTCTTCTACGTACAACAACTAAACTACCATTATTTCTTTTTCCTTTGCTTCAAGGTGCTTTTCTACCAGGCTGATAAATTTGTTGGTAAGATCTTGTACCAATGTTTCTCCATCCTTAGCTGCATCTTCACTCAGGCCATCTTTTTGCAGCTTTTTTATTTGTTCAATGGCATCCCTGCGTATATTACGGATAGAAATTTTGGCATTTTCGCCCTCGCTATTGCATCGTTTTACCAATTCTCTTCTTCTTTCCTCGGTTAATGGTGGTAAAAATAGCCGTATAAAGTTGCCGTCATTTTGTGGATTAATGCCAATATTACTTGCTATTATGGCTCTTTCAATTGGTTGTATCATGTTTTTCTCCCAAGGTTGCACGGATATTGTTCTGGCATCCAACACCGTAATATTAGCTATTTGAGCCAATGGCGTTGGTGACCCATAATATTCTGCCACTATCCCATCAAGCATGGTTGGGTTGGCCTTACCGGCCCTTATTTTTGTTAAATCTGTTTCCAAATGGTTGATAGCTTTTTTCATAGTAGCTTCAGTATCCATTGTTATTAATTCCAATTCTTCTGTCATAGAATTTTTTTTATAGCTGTAAAATTAAATAAAAGAACGGTAAGCATATCTATAGAATATACTTAAATAATTAAATTTTTATAATGGTGTGTAAATAAAGTAAGCTAATCTGCTTCTACAATTTCTGGAGTAAGTTTAAAAATTTTAGCTGTTTTGGTAAGCTTTTCTTCTGATAACAGATGGGCTGCAGCATCTTTTCTTTTCTTTGGCCGGTTGTAATAAATGAGTGCTACAAGCGAAATGGCAATAGTAAATAATATGCTCAGTACTACAGTAGTGCCAAGGTTGCGTATTAAAAACGTAAGTAGAATGAAACCAATATTTGTGCCTACACATAAAAAAGTTACCATTTTATGGCTAAAACCAAGTTCTAACAAAAAATGATGTACATGCGTACGATCCGGACTAAAAGGGGAGCGCTTGTCTAAAATTCTTAAACTAAACACCCTTAATGTATCAAACAGAGGAACAATTAATATGGCAAAACCTATAGCAGGAGCAGCTTCTAGCGGTAGTTTTATACCTGGTGAGCCGGCTACATTAATAAATTTGATTACCATTATGGAGTTAAACAAGCCAATTAATAATGAACCTGTATCTCCCATAAAAATTTTGGCAGGTGAAAAATTGTAAATTAAGAAACCTATTAAACTTCCACCGAGCGAAAAAGCCATTACTGCATATAATATTTGGCCAACATAATAAAAATAGCTGCCAAATACTATTGCCGTTAATAAGCCTAAACAACCTGCAAGGCCATCAACACCATCAATAAGATTGAAAGAATTTGTAATTACTATGATAGTAAATAAAGTTAAAATAATGCTGGGTATCTGTGGTATTTCTTCTACACCCAAAAAACCGTGCATATTGGTGATTTGAACACCGCCAAATTTTATAACAATACTCGCAGCAATTAATTGACCAATAAATTTTTTCGCAGCGGATAATATCAATATATCATCTTTAACCCCAAGAAAAAATATTACAATGGCTGCTGCTACAAAATACTGTAGTTCGATGCTGCCAGTTGGTACACCTAAAAGCATCGCTAAGATAAAACCTGCAAATATGCCCAGGCCGCCAAGCGTTGGAATCACCATTTTATGAACCTTTCTTTCATCTGGCTCATCAAACATTTTCTTTTCTCTTGCTACCTGTATAATTACCGGAATAGAGAAAAATGTTATAAAAAAAGATAAAGCACCGCTTAATACTATGTTATCCATGCCTGGAGAAAGTTAATGATAATTAATACAAAGGTTAATTTTTAGTAAAACCTAAAGATTTCGTTTTCACAAATGAAATGCAACATAGGCAAATATACCCGATTTTTTAAGTTTTACTTTATAATTCTACAGGTGTAAATTTCAAAGTAGCTAATTTGATAAGAAACGTCTTTTGTAATGTATTATTCTGTTTTTTTTATAATCATCATAATTTATACTTTGCAATTGCGGCTATTTAAGTAGGTTTGCCATCTTTAAAATTTTACAATGACAGATTTAAAAGGAATAGCCAGCCAGGTTCGCCGGGATATAGTAAGAATGGTTCATGGCGTGCAAAGCGGCCATCCGGGTGGCTCACTTGGTTGTGCAGATTTTTTGACAGCCCTTTATTTTAATGTAATGAAGCATGATCCTGCCTTTAACATGGAGGCTGCAGGCGAAGATGTATTTTTTTTAAGTAATGGGCATATTTCCCCCGTTTTTTACAGCGTACTTGCCAGAAGCGGTTATTTTCCGGTAACGGAATTAGCTAGTTTCCGTAAATTAAACACCCGTTTGCAAGGCCACCCTACTACGCATGAGCACCTACCTGGTGTAAGAATAGCTAGTGGATCTTTAGGGCAAGGTATGAGTGTAGCTTTGGGCACCGCACTTGCTAAAAAAATGAATAATGATGACAGGATTGTTTATTCCCTTCACGGCGATGGCGAACTGGATGAAGGCCAAAACTGGGAAGCTATCCTCTTTGCAGCGCATAAAAAAGTAGATAATTTAA
This sequence comes from Chitinophagales bacterium, assembly GCA_038234405.1. Classification (GTDB taxonomy): domain Bacteria; phylum Bacteroidota; class Bacteroidia; order Chitinophagales; family Chitinophagaceae; genus Ferruginibacter. The sequence continues at coordinate 27,021 of JBBQTZ010000009.1, read as the reverse complement.
TAGCAACCATTGATTGGAACGGCCAACAGATAGATGGCCCTACCAGTAAAGTAATGAACCTCGGCGATCTTTCCGGCAAGTTTTTCGCTTTTGGTTGGGATGTTGTAAATCTTGAAAATGGCAATAATATAGATGAAGTAGTTGCTACACTAAAACATGCTAAAACATTAACAGGTAAGGGTAAACCCGTAGTAATATTGATGAAAACTGCAATGGGAGCTGGTGTTGACTTTATGGAAGGTAGCCATGAGTGGCATGGAATAGCACCCAATAACGAACAATTACAAATTGCCCTGGCACAGTTACCCGAAACTTTGGGCGACTACTAAAACTTACAATACAATTTTTTAAAAAAGGGTAACCAAAAGTGGTTGCCCTTTTTGATTACTAAATATTTAAAAATTAAAAAATTGCAAAAGAATTAAATTTTGGCCAAATCTTTATATTTTGGAACTTTTGTGGTTTATTTTGAATGATTTTAAATTGGGGAAATACAGCTAAATGTTGTTGTGGCTGTTGTTGTTGGTAGTAATAGTAGTATTATCCCGTTACAGTTTTAAATATAAAAAGTCCATATAAACAAATAAACATTAAACCTTCCCAAACAGAAATTTTCTTGTCTTGTGTTAATAAATAAAATAAAAGACCGCAAGCCGCCATTACTGGTAAAGAAAATTGCAGCAAACTGTCTGGAACAGTAATTTTCCCAAAAAAGGAAGCAATAGAAGGAATAACTAATGTGTTGAAAATGCATGAACCCAAAATATTCCCTATCGCCATTTCTGCTTTACCCTGTTTAATGGCACTGATGTTAACCGCCAATTCTGGAAGTGTTGTGCCAAGTGATAATATTGTTAATGCTACTAAAGATTTTGGAATTGATAAGTCAATTGCAATTTTTTCAAGAGAAGAAATTGTAAAGTCTGCACCAAAGTAAATTCCTATGGCAGACAATGTCAAGATTATTAAAGAAATAATTGGAAGTTTTTTCGTTTTTGCCACATTTTCATTTGGGTCTTGTATTTCGCCCTTTATAAGATAGATGCTATACATAATAAACATTAAAAGCCCAAAGATTGATTCTGTAAAGCCAATATATCCATCATAAGATATAATATAAAAAAAGAAAAACCCTCCTAATAAGTAATTTAAATCAATGTACATATAACCACTGTTTAAAGTGATTTTTTTTTTATTTATAACTACTGCCAATCCTGTAATAAGTAAAATGTTTGAAATGTTTGCCCCAATAATATTTCCTGATAATATTTCCGAAGATTGATTATTTACAGAAATTATTCCCGAGATAAGTTCGGGTAATGAAGTCCCAATTCCAACAATGAATACTCCCACTACAAAGGGTGGAAGGCGCAAATAGGTTCCAATAGTTTCAGCAGCCTTGGTAAAAAAATTGGCAGCAAGTAATAGTCCGATAAGGGCAAGCGTAAATATTAAATAATGCATTATTAAATAATTATTTTGTTAGAAATAAATTTAGTGTTTGTTACTACTTATCTGGTTTTGCTGTGGGCGGGCAATTCATTGCTCATTCAACCCAGTAACTTAAGTCGATTGAAAATGTACAAATTGATCTACAGATGTTCACAATAATTCTGTTCACCGAAACCGCTGCTTAAAGAAAACAATAAGAGAATAAAACAGCAGTAAGCCGGGCTTGTAGCTATACTTTTAGCACTTGTACCCCCCCCCTTTTTTTTCAGTTGTTGTTGATTGTTGCTTTCTTCAATGTTAATTTTAAACCTACAAATCCAATGAGCCCTGCTATTAATGACGAAATTAAAATTACAAACTTTGCGTTATTGATCATAGTCTCATTATCAAAGGCAAGAAGCGTTATAAAAATTGACATAGTAAATCCGATACCGCCTAAAAATCCAACGCCTACAATTGATTTCCAATTTAAGTCGTCTGGAAGTTTGCAAAGACCAATAGAAACTGCCAAAAATGTCAATAAAAAAATGCCTAAAGGTTTTCCCACTATAAGACCTGCTGCAATTCCTACACTGTAGTTTTGTGTAAGTATTTCACCCATGTTGCCACTTAAAATGATAGCCGTATTGGCTAACGCAAAAATTGGCAAAATAATAAAGGCAACTGGTTTATGTAAAAAATGTTGCAAAATATAGGAAGTTGATTTTTCGTTGCCGTTGCCAAATGGAATTGTAAAAGCCAATAGAACACCTGTAATTGTGGCGTGAACTCCAGAATTAAGCATAAAGTACCACATAGCAACGCCACCAATTAAATATGGAATTAAGTTTTTAATTTTTAGTCTATTGAAAACTAAAAGCAAAGCAAAAATGCCTAATGCAATAAAAAGGTTTATCCAAAGTAGTGTTTTAGTATAGAATATTGCTATTATTAAAATTGCACCCAAGTCGTCAATTATGGCTAATGCTGTTAAAAATACTTTCAAAGAAGTTGGTACCCGGTTTCCTAATAAAGCTAAAATTGCTAATGCAAAAGCTATGTCTGTAGCAATGGGAATTCCTGCTCCCGATTGTGCCGCAGTGCCAAAGTTGAACAGCATAAAAAGGCCAACGGGAATTATAATGCCACCCAATGCCGCAAAAATTGGAAATAAAGCGTATTTAAAATTTTTAAGTTCTCCCAGATAAATTTCTCTTTCTAATTCTAAACCGATTAATAAAAAGAAAATGGCCATAAATCCATCATTAACCCATTGTTCAATACTGTGTGCTGCAAATTTAGTTTGCCAAAAATGGTGATAGCCTTCACCAAAAGTTGAGTTTGCAATTAGTAATGATACAATTGTACAACCTACTAAAATAAGCCCACCTGCTTTTTCACTGTCAAAAAATTCTTTAAATAATTTTGTAGCTTTCATTTTTTAAATTACGTACTAAATAGGTAGAATGCCAAATAGAATAGATAATTGCGAAATCAATTGAAAGATAAAACGGTTTTAAAATGTCAGCAGCTTTTGTTGAAAAATATGATAAAGTTATACAGGTATAAAATAAAGCACCAAAGAATTGCAAAGCATAAACCATCCAACTATATTGAAAAAATCAGGAAATTTAGAATTGTCAGGCGACAGAATCAGTCCATTTGCTGGTATTTGTTTAATTATAATTTCAGTATGTTAATAAAATTCTTACTTCTTATATATTGCAACAGCAAAGCGGAAGGCACCAGTACCCAAATTACTATCGAACAAAACATTGTGTTTATAAAAACAGTGCACCAGGTAAAAAGCCTTGCTATTGCTAAATAGCTTGTAGCCCAAAGCCCCGATCTCTGTTGGTTTTGGGCTTTTGCGGATTATATCGTAGTTGGAAGCCGTAACTGATTTCTAACTGCAAAACTGGTTTGAATAAACAAAACCAAAAATTGGCCAAAGTGTATGTAGTATTACCGCAAATGGATAGCCTGTTTAGACGCCTTTAACGCAGGAAGCCAGGCCGCAAAAAATGCAATAACTGCCACTGTACCAGATACCAATAAAAAATCTACCCAATATAACTCTATAGGAAAATAGTCAATTAAAAATGAACCGCCTTCCAGTTTAATAAGTTTGTATTTTACCTGTAAAAAGCTAATAATTAAGGCCATTGCGATGCCAGCTACAGCACCAATTGCTGCCAATAATAAGCCTTCACTCAAAAAAATTTTTAAAATCATTTTACGGCCAGCACCCATGCTTTGTAAAATGCTTATATCTTTTTGTTTTTCTAATACCAACATGGTAAGTGCACTAATCATGTTAAAAGCAGCTATCAATAAAATAAGCGTAAGTACAGCATAAATTACCCATTTTTCCACCTTCATAGTGGTGTACAAACTTTGGTTTTGCTCAAACTTGGTTTGTACTTTATATTGATTACCCAGTGCCAACTGCAGGGTTTCCTGAATGGTAAGCAAGTTTTGGTTGGTGGCAGTTTTAATTTCGCAGGCGCTAAACTCGTTTTCAGCAAACCCCATTTGCTGCTTAACAAAATCTATATTGGTAATGGCATATTTATTATCAAATTCTTGCTGAATAGAGAACACGCCAGTTGCTTTTGCTACCCCCTCGCTCAAAGATTCCATTGGGGCATTAATTGATATCTTTCCTTTTTTGGGTAAAATAATGGTAAGCAAGGATGCTTCCATTCTATCTCCGGTGTTTACCCCTGCTGCATTTTGTATGCCATAGCCCACAATAAGACCAGGGTCTGCAGCAGTGCCGGTATTATAAACGCCTTCTATTGTTTTGGAGGCTACGCCACTTACGTTTTGATAATTACTATCTACCCCTTTCAGATAAATAATACTTTGTAAGTCGCCATTTTGTAGCAGGGCTTTTTCTTCAGCAATAAACGAATAACCCAAAACACCAGTTTGCTGTTGCAAAAGTTTTATTTGTGCTGTCGTAAAAGTGAATGTTTTTCCCTTTGAAGGGATAATTTTTAAATCTGTGTAAAATGAACTATACAATGATTTAACCAAGTCTTCAAATCCATTAAAAACACTTAACACCAAAATTTGGCAGGCTGTTGCAAATGCAATAACACTTACTGTTACCCACGAAATGATGTTAATGGCGTTGGTGGTTTTTTTTGCTTTAAAGTATCTCCAGGCAAAGGTTAAATACATTACCCCAGTGCCCAAAGGGGCAATTTATAAGATTAGATAATTTGGTTAGTTATTTTCTTTTATGCTATTTTCTGTAGTACCATCCCCTTCATCTTTCTTTATTTTTTCAAACAATTCTTCCATTTTAAACACATAATCCAGCGTGTCATCAATAAAAAATTTCATTTCCGGTATACTTCTTAACTGATGCCTTACCCTCATCCCCAGTTCTTTTCTTATTTCTTTATTTTTTTCCTCAAACTTTAACAGGGTTGCCTGTGTATCTTTAATTTGAAACATGCTTAAATAAACCCTTGCTTCGTATAAATCTAGTGTAATTTTTACAGAAGAAATAGAAATCATACCACCATCCATCATCAGCAGTCCCATTTTTCTAAAAATATCATTTAGCTCCTCATTTATTAGGCCAGCTACCTGCTTTTGTCTTTTTGTTTCTGTCGTCATATCTACATTTTGTAAGTGGCAAAAGTACGTGCTTTAAATAACTGTATTGGTATTATAAACTCACATTGCAAATACTTCCGGTTTAATTAACTGGTAATTTACCGCTATTCTATGTTTTCAATAATACCAGCAATACCCTGACCGCCACCAACACAAGCCGTAACAATACCATATTTTTTGCTCAACCGTTTCATATCATTTATTAACTGAATGGTAAGTTTGCAACCAGTACAGCCAAGCGGATGCCCAAGCGCAATAGCACCTCCGTTAATATTTACTTTGGCATTGTCTAACTCAAGGGTTCTAATTACAGCCAACGATTGTGAAGCAAATGCCTCATTCAATTCAAACAAATCAATATTGCCTATGTTCATATCAGCTTGTTTCAATACTTTTGGTATAGCTTCTATTGGTCCAATTCCCATTAGCTTTGGGTGTACACCAGCACTGGCACAATTCACCAATCTTGCAATCGGTTTTAGCCCAAGTTCATTAACCATTTTTTCGCTCATAACTATTACAAAAGCTGCACCATCACTGGTTTGCGAGCTATTGCCGGCTGTTACAGAACCGCCCATTGCAAAGGCGGGTTTTAATTTGGCAAGTCCATCCACACTTGTATCTGCCCTTACACCCTCATCGGTATCAATGCTGTATTTTTTTTGCTGTTTTTTACCGGCTGCATCCAGGTAAACTTCCTCTATTTGTATGGGTAAAATGCCCGATTTAAAATACCCTTCTTTTATAGCAGTACCTGCTTTTACATGGCTGTTAAAGCTAAATAAATCCTGGTCTTCCCGGCTTACATTGTACTCTTTTGCTACTGCTTCTGCAGTTAAACCCATGTTTAAGTAAAAATCCGGTTCATCTTTAGCAATAGAATAAGCAGGCGATGTTTTCCAGCCTGCTGTAGGCACCATACTCATACTTTCTACCCCGCCGGCAATAATACATTCTGCCATACCGCTTCTAATTTTGGCTGTTGCCATGGCAATACTCTCTAAGCCACTAGCGCAATACCTGTTTATGGTTATGCCCGGTGCATGAATGCCAACTGCCCTTGCAGCAATAATTCTACCAACCTGTAAGCCTTGCTCAGCCTCGGGTACAGCGTTACCAACTATTACATCATCTACCCTCCTGGCATCTAGTTGTGGCACACTCGCCAGCAACCCTTTTATTACATCAATGGCCAAATCATCTGGCCTGGTAAATCTAAAACTTCCTTTTTTACTTTTGGTAACCGCAGTTCTGTAACCTGCTACTATGTAAGCTTCTTGCATCGTTAAATATTTTTTTGTACCCGGCTACTACGCTTTTTTCGGCTTCATTGGCGTCGCACTCTTGTACTTTGGTAATTGAATGGGGCTTTTATTATGCAACTTAATTAAAAAAGTTGTTTATGCAACTATCTATGTCAAAGTTAATCGTTCCTGCCAAAATATCAAACTCATTTAAATTTGCAGTTTCCTTATAATTTGAATCCGGATTTTGCAGTTGAAAATCTATTATGGCTATCAATTGCTGCACAGTTGAGTACTTTCTAACATTTTTTGTCCTCAAAATAGTTGACTATTTTTTATCCAAAAAATAACCTGCAAAAAGTATTTTAATTGCACTTGTAAACCTCAGTACAAAAATCAATCGTAAAATATGGGTTAAATAAGTTGGCTGTAATAAACCGCTCAGTACAAAAGGCCCGGTTTATATCATCAAACTCAGTTTATCTACACCCCGTTCAATTATATTTGCAAATTATGTACAGCATCCTACGCAATTTTTTATTCATCTTCGCCCCGGAAAAAGTTCATTATTTATCAATGAATGCTTTAAAATTAGCTTGCAAAATGCCGTTGTTAAAGCAATTAATTACAAAAGTTTTTGCACCGGCATCTCAACAATCAACATCCTTATTTAACCTGTCATTTGGTAATAAAGTAGGGCTTGGTGCCGGGTTTGATAAAAATGCAAGGTACCTTACTGAACTTAAGGCACTTGGTTTTGGATTTGTAGAAATAGGTACCGTTACTCCAAAGCCACAATCTGGTAACGATTTACCCCGGCTTTTTCGCTTGCCGAAAGACAAAGCACTCATTAATAGAATGGGCTTTAATAATGAAGGGGTACAAGTAGTAGCAGCAAGATTACAGCAATGGCGTACACTGCAAAGCAAGAATGTTCTTACTCAAACTACTCCATTAATTATTGGCGGTAATATTGGTAAAAATAAAATTACCCCTAATGAAGATGCCTGGAAAGACTATGAAATTTGCTTTAATGCCTTACATCCATACGTAGATTATTTTGTAGTGAATGTAAGTAGTCCCAACACTCCGGGCCTTAGAGAATTGCAGGAAAAAGATGCTTTGAGAAAAATTTTAACCAATCTTCAGGTGCTTAATCAACAGAAAAAATCTACTACTCCAATTTTGTTGAAAATAGCACCCGACCTTACCAATGAACAGTTGAATGATGTAGCAGAATTAGCGGTAGAAATAAACTTAGACGGACTGGTGGCAACTAATACTACCATTAGCCGGATTAAGCTTACGAGCTCTGAAAAATTAATTACGCAAATTGGTGCTGGAGGTTTAAGCGGCCTGCCAGTGCAGCAAAGAAGTACTGAAGTAGTTGAGTATTTGTACAAAAAAACAAATGGTACCATACCCATTATCGCAAGTGGCGGCATTTTTACCGCAGCAGATGCTAAAAGCAAATTAAACGCAGGTGCATCCCTAATTCAGGTATGGACAGGCTTTGTATATGAAGGCCCTGCCATTGTAAAAAATATTTGTAATGGCCTGTAAATAATAGTTTGAATTACTAAAATGCCACAGTATCTTAACCATTAAATACTATTTTAATACCTATAAAAAAATACAATCATGAGCGAAGAACAAAAAGAACAAAGCTTTTTTGATAAAATAAAAGAAAGCCTGGAAAATGCAAAAGATAAAGCAGAAGAAGTATGGGACAAAGTAGAAGATAAAGCAGCGGTAGTGTGGGACAAAGTAGAAGATAAAGCAGAGGTAATGTGGGATAAAGTAGAAGAAAAAGCAGAAGAAGTATGGGAGGTTACCAAAGAAAAAGCAACAGAATTAAAAGACACTATCAATGAAAAATTTGATGATTTAAAAGGAACTACTCCAAAAGATACAACCCAAAAATAAGGGCTTCTACTTTGTTTATTCCGGTATTGAGTGCCGGTATTAAATGCAGTTTTTTTGTTGATTACTTTTAACCTGGATTTTTTTTGAAAACCTCCTTGCGATTTTCACTGCAATACTCGGGTTAAACGCACTTGTACTATTTACTAAAAAAAAGGAATGTTTATTTGAATAATGCTACATCCAGCTCAAAACCCTGTAATACATTTTCGCCCGATAATTTTCTATGGAAGCCTTCAACAATTTCTATGCTGCCATTGCTGCAGTAAATATGTGTTTCTTCTTTTTCAGGAATAATGAGCCAGGCTAGTTGACAGCCGTTTTCAATCCATTTGAGCATTTTGTTTTTTAGTTGGGTGGTATTATCCGACTGGCTTTTAAGTTCAATTATAAAGTTTGGGCAAGTTTTACTATATTTTTGCTTTTCGTTTTGCGGTATATTATTCCATTTTTCCAGTGTCATCCAACTGGTATCCGGAGAAAGAACAGATTTGTCTAAAAGTGTAAACCCTGTAGAAGAATCAAAGCATATACCCAACTTATTTATTTTATTCCAGTTGTACAGTTCGCCCATAATGATTCCATTTTGCTTGCCGCCTTCTGCATTTATTGGTGCCTTAATATAAATTTGCTTGTTATGATCCCTTTCAATTCTTACATCTCTATTTTCTGTACAAAAATGAAAAAACTCTTCGTCCGACATATCAGTAGAGAAGTTACCGTTTATTTCAATGTTGATATTTTCGATAGATAATTTCATAATTAAAAGTACAAATTTATTTACTTAAGTGCATGCTTCTTTCTTTGTACAATTGCTGGTAGTAGGGATCTCTTAAATCTTCGATAAAACGAATAGCTTCTCCGGTACTTTTCATTTCCGGGTCAGGTTCTTTATTACTACCAGCAAATTGATTGAAAGAGAAAACATGTTCTTTTATAGCAAAGGCTGTAATTTTTTTTTAAAAAGTGAAAAAAGTGTCCTAACTATTATACCAACTTTAATAGGTTTATTAGTAGCTACCCATAATCATTTTACAGTTTTTTAAAAAGAATGAATTCGCAGGATGGGTTACTTCCAAAGCGCAGGCTGTTATCGATAGTGAAATCATTGGCATTCTTTTGCGTATATGCGGAGATATTTTAGTATTGCAATATGTAACACCAGGGTTAATAACATTGATGCCTGCATTTTTAGCTACAATCAGATTGCAGACAAAAAGAAATGCAGCTAGAGTAATGAGCTGCTTCGTGGTAAAATTGTTTAATTGAAAATATAATTTTATGAAGTAAAAAAGAGCGTTTATTTCAATAGGCTTAAATCCAATTCAAATTCAGGTAAAATGTTTTCGCCAGAGAGTTTTTTGTTAAAGCCCTTTATAATTTTAATACTGCCATCTGCCCGATAAATATATGCTTCTTCTTTTTCAGGAATAATGAGCCAGGCTAGTTGGCAGCCGTTTTCAATCCATTTAAGCATTTTGTTTTGAAGATCCGGTATATTATCAGACGGGCTTTTAAGTTCTATTACAAAATTTGGACAAACCGGCGCAAATACTTTTTTCTGTTCCTTTGTAAGTTTTAATATTCTGTCATTGCATACCCACGCTGCATCCGGGGAAAATACGGCACGATCTGGCAAAGTAAATCCTGTAGAGGAATCGAACACTTTACCACCTTTATTTTTCCTATTCCAATTAGTTAAGTCAGTTGTGATATCTGCATTAAAATTACCTGTTTCAAAACCTGTTGGTGCCATTATATAAATTTGTCTGTTAGCATCTCTTTCAATTCTCAAGTCTCTGTTTTCTGTACAGAAATGAAAAAACTCTTTATCCGACATTCCATCGGATAAACTGCCAGTTACATTAATATTTATATTCTCAATACTTACTTTCATATTTTGAGTTGTACAATGTTATCAACTGTTATATAATTCTTAGTGCTCTCATAAAAGAATTCTTAAATCCAATGTAAATAAAGTTAAAATGTTTTCGCCAGAGAGTTTTTTTTTGAAGCCCTTTACAATTCCATTACTGCCATCTGCCCGATAAATATGTGTTTCTTCTTTTTCAGGAATTATGAGCCAGGCTAGTTGACAGCCGCTTTCAATCCATTTGAGCATTTTGTCTTTCAGGTAGCGGATACTATCTGTTTTACTTTTTAATTCGATGATAAAATCTGGACAAATATTGGTATGCTTTTGTCTTTCCTTTTTTGGAATTGCCGCCCATTTAGCAGCAGGCATCCAATTGGCATCTGGAGAGCAGACAGAATTATCAGGTAATGTATAGCCTGTAGATGATTCAAAACATTCACCCAATTGATTGGCTAAGTTCCATGCAAACAGGTATCCAAATATTTTTCCATTTCGGTTACCCCCTTCAAGATTCACTGGTGCCGTTATGTAAATTTGTCTGTTACAATCCCTTTCAATTCTCAAATCCCTGTTCTCAACACAAAAAATAAAGAATTCTTCATCGGTCATCCCATCGTTTTTATCTCCCCTTACTTCAATATCTATTTCGCTGTTTATAAATTTCATGCAATAAATGTACAAAAACTTATTTACTCAAATGCATACTGCGCTCCTTATACAACTGCCTAAAATAGGGATCTCTTAAATCTTTAATAAAACGAATGGCTTCTCCCGTACTTTTCATTTCCGGGCCAAGTTCTTTGTTTACACCAGGAAATTTATTGAAGGAGAAAACAGGTTCTTTTATGGCAAAGCCGGTTAGTTTTTTCTCAAATGTAAAATCTTTCAATTTGTTTACCCCAAGCATTATTTTGGTAGCAATATTTAAATAGGGAATTTGATAGGCCTTGGCAATAAAGGGCGTTGTGCGGCTTGCCCTTGGGTTGGCTTCTATCACAAATACATTGCCATCCTTAATAGCAAATTGTATATTAATTAACCCCTTTATTTGCAGTGTTCTCGCTATTTTTTCTGCATAATGCTCCATGGTGGTTACAATTAATGGCGATAAATTAAACTGTGGTAATACCGCATTGCTATCTCCGCTATGGATACCTGCTGGTTCAATATGTTCCATTACGCCCATTATATGAAAATCTTCACCATCAAAAATGGCATCAATTTCAGCCTCCTGGCAGCGGTCAAGAAAATGATCAATCAGTATTTTATTGCCGGGTAAATGTTTTATTAAACTTAAAATACCCTTTTCAAGCTCTTCGTCATTTAGCACAATTCTCATGCGTTGGCCGCCAATTACATAACTTGGCCTTATTAAAACAGGGTAGCCAACTTTCTTTGCTACTTCAATGGCTTCATCTGTATCGTAGGCGGTGCCATAAACAGGATAAGGAATGCCTAACTCTTTTAAGGTATCGCTAAAGCGGCCCCTATCTTCTGCAATGTCCATACTGTCGAAAGAAGTACCAATGATTTTAATGCCTTTTTCGTGTAGTTTTTTTGCCAGCTTAAGCGCTGTTTGTCCGCCCAATTGCACAATTACGCCTTCGGGTTTTTCATGTTCAATTATCTCCCAAAGGTGCTCCCAAAATACAGGTTCAAAATATAATTTATCTGCAATGTCAAAATCGGTAGATACAGTTTCCGGATTACAATTTACCATTATAGCCTCAAAGCCAGCTTCTTTTACAGCTAGTAAACCATGTACACAACAATAGTCAAACTCAATACCCTGGCCAATTCTGTTAGGGCCAGATCCCAATACAATAATTTTCTTTTTATCAGATATTTTAGACTCATTAGAGTTGAGCCTGCCACTTGCCGTTGAATTGGTATCTATGTTTTCGAATGTACTGTAGAAATAAGGCGTTTTTGCTTCAAACTCAGCGGCGCAGGTATCTACCATCTTAAATACCCTGGTTAAACCCATTGCTTTTCTTTTTTGGTAGAGTTGATCTGCAGCGTCTTCCTCACTCATTATACGCACAATTTGCTCATCACTAAAACCCATCATTTTTGCCTCTGTAAGCAGGTTGTCGGGCAGGGTTTGCAAGTCATATTTGGCGATAGCGTTTTCGCAATCACATATTTTTTTAACCTGGTAAATAAACCACCTGTCAATGCCTGTACTTTCGCAAATACGCTTTACACTTGCGCCAGCCATCAATGCGTCTTTTATACGAAAAACCCTATCCCACTTAGGTATTTTAATATATTCAATTAGCTCATCGGCCTTCATCAGGCTGTGGCCATAATAACCAAGGCCTATAGATTCATTCTCTAAACTCTGACAAGCTTTTTGTATAGCCTCGCAAAAGCTTCTGCCAATAGCCATAACTTCTCCCACGCTTTTCATTTGAAAGCCAAGGGTATCATTAGCACCTTTAAATTTATCGAAATTCCAGCGGGGGATTTTTACAATTACATAATCGAGTGCAGGCTCAAAATAGGCAGAAGTACTCTGGGTTATCTGGTTTTTTAATTCATCTAAATTAAAACCTATGGCCAGTTTGGCAGCAATTTTTGCAATTGGATAGCCGGTTGCCTTGCTTGCCAATGCAGAAGAACGGCTTACTCTTGGGTTAATTTCTACCACAATAATTTCTTCTGTAGCCGGATTCATGGCAAACTGTACATTACAGCCACCGGCAAAGTTGCCAAGGTTACGCATCATGCGGATAGCAGTGTTGCGCATTAGCTGAAAGGCAGTATCGCTTAGCGTCATAGCCGGAGCAACCGTAATGCTATCGCCGGTATGCACCCCCATGGGATCAAAATTTTCTACCGTACAAATTATGGCTACATTATCTGCATTATCTCTTAGTAATTCCAGTTCATATTCCTTCCAGCCAAGCACAGCTTTTTCAACCAATACCTCATGTATTGGGCTTGCTGTTAATGCCTGGTTGAGTGCTTCATCTAACTCAGTTTTTTTAAATACAATGCTACCACCAGATCCTCCGAGTGTAAAGGAGGGCCGCAGTACCAACGGAAACCCAATTTCCTGTGCAAATTCTTTGCCTTCTAAAAAGGAGTTGGCAATATGGGCAGCACAAACAGGTATGCCCATTTCAATCATCCACAAGCGAAATTTTTCCCTGTCTTCGGCTTTATCAATTGCTTTAATATCAACGCCTATAAGCGTAACACCGTATTTTTCCCAAATACCAAGTTCGTCACATTCTTTACAAAGATTCAATGCTGTTTGGCCGCCCATGGTAGGCAATACTGCATCTATTTTAAAGATAGTATCCTTATTTTCTTCTAAAATTTGTTCAATACTTTCTACCGTAAGTGGCAGCAGGTACACCTGGTCGGCCATCATGGGGTCCGTCATAATAGTAGCAGGGTTGCTGTTAATAAGCGAAACTTTTATACCTTCTTCCCGTATGCTTCTGGCAGCCTGTGTGCCGCTGTAATCAAATTCACAGGCTTGTCCTATAACAATAGGGCCGCTGCCGATAATAAGTACTGAGTGTATGGAGCTGTTGATGGGCATTTGTATTCAAGCGATTGGTTGAAAAAATAGCCCCGGGAATAATTTATTTTCCGAAGCGGCCAAAAGTAAAGAAAAAATGTGTTTTAGGTGCGATAATTTATTTACCTAAGCATACTTGCTTACTTTATAGCAGATGGGCGGCAGGGTGCTGGCTATTTATTATAAAAGGCAGCTATTGTAATGAAACCCTGTTACGGCTTCCAACTGTTGCTCCGTTTAGCATTTTAGCACATTTTTTACTTCTACATCGATCACTATTTTTTGCACCAAAAAATAACTTGCTACACGTAGCTGTTTTGCGTTTTAAATTTCAGAAGGATTTCAACTGTCCAGACTGATTAAAGGAAGAAAAGGATTTTTAGAAAGATGCTGTTTTGTAAATTTCTTTTACAAATCCCCATTTTAATCCCCCAATTCCCGTAGCAACTTTTCATACGCTTCCGGGGTATCAATATCTATGGAACCTGCGGCAAAATTAACTATTGCCAAATCTGTTTTAAATTGATTTACCAGTTTTTTTGCACCTGTAGTGCCTTGCAATAAAAGCAGCTCATTAAAATATTTTTTATCAAATAAAACAGGTGTGCCAAATGTGCCGGAATAGGTGCAGGATACAATATTTTTTCCGGTTGTTTCTTTTGTAGTTATCATTTGCTGCAGCAGCGATGCAGAAATGAATGGCTGATCGCAAACCATAATTAGTACAGTGGTAGCTGCCGGATACTGTTGCAGCAGATAAGCCATGCCAGTTTGTATGGAAGTGCCCATACCATTTTGCCATTGCTCATTTTTTATAAGGGGTATTTGCTGCCGTGCCAACGATTGTTCTATCAACTTATGATAACAGCCTGTAACAATTAACAGGGTAGTATTTTTTATTGCCTTTACCTCATCAATAATATGCTGTAGCATTGTACTGCTCTTGAATGGTAACAACATTTTTGGCTGCCCCATTCGAGACGAACTGCCTGCTGCCAACAATAAAAATACCGTCATTACAATTGTTATTTACTGTAATAAAAAAATCAGCTATTTAAAATAGCTACTGTTTCATTTTCCAAATTGTTGGCGTGATCATCATGTATAAAACCTTGCTTATTTCTTAAAGTACCACCCTTCTTTTTGGCAAGCACAGCCTTTATTTCTGCCAAAATGGAGAGTGCAATTTCCTGGGGTGTTTCAGCTCCAATATCAAGGCCGGCAGGGCTGTAAATTTTATCGATTGCTGCTTTTGATATTTCCAATCCTTCATTTGCTAACTCCTCCATCATTTTTTCAAATTTCTTTTTTGGCCCAAGAATGCCAATATAGCCGCAGTTCTTTTTTACCAATAGCCTGAGCATACCAATATCATAATTGTAATTATGCGACATTAGTATAAAAATGCTTTGTTCATGGATGGCCATTTGCGGTACTATTTCTTCTGGCTTACCCACAATAATTTTATGTGCTTCTGCAAATCGCTTAGCAGTTGCGTAAGTTTTTCTGCCATCTGCAATAGTAATATGCCATCCCACAATTTTGGCCATTGCGGCCAATGGAATGGCATCGTTTCCTGCGCCACAAATAATGAGTTGTACTGCCGGCTTTATCAATTCAGCAAATAAAGTGATGGATGCTGATTTGGATATAGTCATCAATTGTATCAATGATAAATGTTGGGCTAACACATTTTTTGCTATTGCATTGATGGCCGCTTGTTGTTGTTCATTTTTTAAATTTCCAATGATTGTTTTTTCTGCAAATAATAAAGTAGTGCCTTGTTGTGTTGCTGATAAATTAATATGGTTAAATAATGTAACCAACACAGATTCTTTTTGCTGCTGCAACACTTTTTGTAATAATGCTATTGGATTGTTTTGCTGTGCTGCATTAATTGGTTCAAATAAAATATACACAATGCCATTGCACCCCAATTGTACGCCTTCTGTAAAATCTTCATCATCCATACTATTATATGCCACTAGTTTATTTTGCTGTTGGGCAATGGAGAGCAGGGCTTTTCTGATGGCATCTGTTTCGAGGCAGCCTCCACTGATGGTGCCGGTGATTTGGCCATCTTCCGTTACCAACATTCTTGCACCTGGCCTTCGGTAAGAGGAGCCTTCTACCAATACTACAGTGGCAAGCGCTGTTTTAATCTGCGCTTGCTGTGCCTCGTAAAAGGATTGTACTATATCTTCAATTTCTTTCATTGGATTGTGCTACTATTGAGCAGTTTATACTTTTGTTAACCCTGGCTTTTACAGTTTAAAATCTATAATTGCTTCATCCCAAAACATGTAGAACCTACTTACCTGTACAATAAAGAATAATTTTTTTACCTTAAAATTATATCTCCTTCAAATGCTTTATTTGGATGATTTTGAGTTAAAAAAATGAAAAATTAATCTGGTAAAAATGCACCGTTCTCTATCCAAAGTTTAAACTGTGCTGTAAAAGCTTCATGCGAAACAGGGGGCTGTTTTCTTCCTTCTCCGGGGTTCCAACCTACTAGTACTAATTGGTCTGCAGCAATATGTTCTATCAACGCTTCATTTGTTTTGTGGCTGTTGGTGGCTGTATCTAATAACTGTGCGGCCAATTCTCTGGGTGTTTTCCCTTGAAATACCATTTTCATATCTGCAGGTGGCAAGCGCCAATCGGGCCCTCCCGGCGGCATATTTAATCCGGCCTGGTTGCTATCCAAATGGCAGTTTACACATTTAGATGCATACATGCCCCGGCCATCTTTACCCCGCTTTGCACCTTGCGGATGAAGTTTACTTTCATCTCCTATTAATGGAACATCACCAGCCGGGTGGCAGTTCATACAGCGGGGGCTCATCAATACATCATATACCACTAAAAAGGCTTTTTTTGAAAGATTACTATCTTGACTATTTAAGGCAGGGTGATGTTTTGCCTGTTCATTTTTTTTAAAAGCCGAAGCAAAAAAAACTACCCCTGCAGTAATAAAAAAGAGGATGCATTTTTTTTTGGAATAATATATACGGGATAAAATTAAATTTTTCATACTGATAAAATATACGTGTTGGGTTAAATGCTATTGTAGCCATACAAAGGTTACAACTGTATCTTACGCTCGTTAAATCTTCCACAAGTTGTATGGTTATAAAAATCTGCTATGCTTTAAAATTAGTTTCGCCAAATGGCAAGTTTCTAATACGCTTGCCGGTTGCAGCAAATACAGCGTTGGCAACAGCCGGTGGTGCTGGTGGATACCCTGGCTCACCAACGCCGCCCATTTGTTCTATGCTTTCTACAATATGTACTTCAATAACAGGCGATTCGTTCATTCGCAGTATCCGGTAATTATTAAAATTACTTTGTTGCACTTTGCCTTGTTTAAAGGTAATTTTTTCGTACAGAGCACCGGAAAGGGCATATATAATACCACTTTCAATTTGAGCCCTTACGCCATCAGGGTTTACAGCAATGCCGCAATCTATAGCGCAGGTTACTTTATGTACTTTTATTAATCCATTTTCATCTATTGATATTTCTGCTACTTGTGCACAGTAGCTGCGAAACGATTCATGTGCTGCAATACCATGAAAATGACCAGCAGGCAAGGCTTTACCCCAGCCAGATTTTTCTGCAACCAAATTAATTACTCCCAAATTGCGTGATTTGCCTTTCAGCAAAAGTTGGCGGTACTCCACAGCATCTTTGCCGGCAGCCTTTGCAAGTTCATCCATCATGGTTTCCATGGCAAATGCTGTATGGGTATGCCCTACAGAGCGAAGCCATAAAACAGGAATATCAATTTTGGGAGAAATAGTGCCTACATAATGGTTGGGTATAGCTGCTAAATAAGGGGAATCTGATATGCCCTCTGCAGTACCACTTCCATCATCCATAGGTAATGCCTGCCCTGTAACAATATGGTGCCAGGATAGAGGCATGCCAGTAGCATCTAATCCAATTTTTATGGTATGCAGCATAGAAGGCCTGTAATGACCTGCCTGCATATCATCTTCTCTTGACCAAACCATTTTTATAAACTTTCCGCTAGCCTTTGCAATATGAACAGCCTCTGTAACAAAATCTGCATCAACGGTAGCTCTTCTACCAAAGGCACCCCCTAAAAATTGCGTGTACACACTTACATTTTCTGGTTTTGTTTTTAGTATAACTGCAGCAGCAGATTGGTCGCTACCAGGCATTTGCGTGCCAGTCCAAATTTCACATTTATCCCCGGTAATTTTTACAGTGCAATTGAGTGGCTCCATAGCCGCATGCGCCAGGTATGGAAATGTAATAGCTGCTTCAATAGTTTTGCTGGCATTTTTTATAGCCGCTGCCGTATCGCCTGTTTTTACTACCTGTTTGTTTTTTCCCTCTGCCATTGTTGTAAATAAATCAAACTGCGTGGCGGAGTCTACACGTACGTTTTCGCCTAAATCCCAGTTTACCTGCAAGGCTTTTTTGCCCTGCAAGGCAGCCCAGTAATTATCTGCTATTACCGCTACTCCGGTTGGTATCTGCACTACATCTACTACGCCTTTTACCAGCCTAGTTTTAGCGGCATCAAAGGAGGTTACTTTTCCCTTCATTACCGGCGAATGCGTCACCACAGCGGTGAACATGCCTTCAAACTGCATATCAATGCCATATTTTGCCTTGCCATTTACTTTTACAGGCGCATCCAGTCTTTTCATCCCTTTTCCAATATACTTCCACTCTTCTTTTGCACGCAGGGGAATATTCGTAATAGGTTTTAATGCTGCTGCGGCTGTAGCCAATGCACCATAACTTAACTTGTTTTTACCGGCTGTTACAAAGCCATTGGCTGTTTGGCAATCAGATGGTTTAACACCCCATTTTTGTGCGGCGGCCTGTACCAGTAAAATTCTTGCGGCGGCTCCTGCCTTGCGGTAGCGGTCAAATTCGCTCCAGGTGGTGGATGAGCCGCCTGTAAGTTGCATGCCCCAAGCACTATGAAAAAAGGCTTTGTCTGCGGGTGCATGCTCTACCTCAATATCTTTGAAATCTGCATCTAATTCTTCTGCAATAAGCATGGTTAATGTTGTCCAGATGCCTTGCCCCATTTCAGCATGTGCAAGCAGTACTTTTATTTTATTATCTGTACCTATGCTTAAAAAGGCATTGGGCGAAAACGTTGCCACTGTTGGCCCGGTTGATAATATATTTTTTAATCTGCCAGCTTTTGCTGGTATCATAAAAGAAATGATGAGTCCGGTTCCAAGACCAACTCCTGTTTTTAAAAAACTACGGCGGCCGTTGTTTGCTAAATCATTCATTTTGTACCTCCTGTTTTTTGTAGCCTTGCAGCAGTTTGAATAGCTTTTTTAATACGGGGATAGGTACCACAGCGGCATATATTTCCACTCATGGCATCATCTATATCCTGCTCGGTTGGGTTAGGTGTTTCTTGTAGCAATTTTGCAGCGGTCATAATTTGTCCGCTCTGGCAATAGCCGCACTGTGGGGCATCTTCCAGTAGCCAGGCTACCTGCAAAGGGTGGCTGTTATCAACCGACAAACCTTCAATGGTGGTAATAGTTTTGTTCACTGCTTTTGAAACCGGCGTAATGCACGATCTGATAGCCTCTTCATCGAGATGAATGGTGCAGGCGCCACATTGTGCTACACCACAGCCGTACTTTGTACCCGTTAAGCCTAGTACATCTCTTATTACCCAAAGCAAGGGCATTTCTGAAGGTACATCAACATTGTACTGCTTTTTGTTTACCGTAAGTTGAATCATGTGTTGTTTTTTTGCAATCAAATACTTTTTTTGATGCAGGTTAGCTGTAGCTTTTTATACTATATATATAATGAAAGTTTAAAAATACATTTTTTTTGTGTTTTAGATAATGATTGTTGAAGCATATCAGATTGGTGCGTTCGTTGTTAGTTGTTGTTGGTGATGGCACAAACACTTATACCAGGAGTGTAAGCTATTTTAGCAAAAAATGAGCTGTCATTTATCTTAATCGTTTTACACTAAAGGGTTACAAATGCTTATATGTACAGCAATTGAAAGCGAAATAGTTTTGTAACTGAAAAATGCTGGTTTGGCGTGTTGCTGTGGGCACATTCCACAGTAGCAAATTTTACAAATTATTACATTTTAAATGCTGCCCAAAAACTTTTGGTATAACTCCCGCCAATCTGCAAATTGTTTATCTGTACCTAATGTGTGATTGTGCCATATACTTATAAACGTGCCATTTACATTTTTACAGGTTTGATGGTATTGCTTCATTTCAGCTAATGTTTGTGCAGGAGTAAAACCTTGCTGGTAAAGTGAGTTTGTTTCCATAAAACAAAAAGGGTGAATGCGCAACAAACTGACCTCTTCTTTTTGTAAATTGTACCAGTAAAATGAACTGGCTACAGAAGCCCTGAAACCATTGATGCTGCCATATCCCATAGAATAATCAGCCGTAATGCCTGCTTCGGTTAACCTGCAATAACCATCTGGTAAATTAAAGCGGATGTAATGTTGCCGGGATAATTTAACAGCTTGTTCAGCTATTTGCTCCAGCATTTTTTTCTCCTTAAAAAGCATTTCTTTATCATCGCCACTTTGCCAACCTGGATGGATGCCAATTGAATACTGAGCAGCATGTTTTTTTATCAATTGCTGCATAGCTGGTTTTGCTGGTAAAATATTTTTATCGTACAAGCCATTCATTTCTGCTACTAAAAAAAAGTAAACAGGCGATAGCTTGTTAGCTTTGTGTAACCCATCCAACCAATCAAAGCAATCAAAAGGATCTTGCTTAAATCCTACTAAAACCTTTAGCCGCTCAGCAGATGGTTGCCGGATAAAGCCGCCTATATTTCTGATAAATCCTTTGTGTTTGTAACAAAATGCACTGTCAATATCGTAAGTAGGTTTAAATTGAAAGGAGGGTAATTGGGGCTTCAATGCCGGGTAGTGCTGTTGAAGAGATTCAATAAAATCGTTTACCCAAATATTTACTAAAGGCTTATGTATAAAATCTTCTTTAAATGCAAGTGAATTGTGATGTGCATACCTGCCATATTTATCTTTACTATGTGGCAGATATTCTTCGTAGCGGCTAACCAGGTAAAAGCTTGCTGCAAAAACATCGAAAGTAAAATGGCCATAACTTGTTTTAAAAAAAGCTTTATTGCTGTTGTAGATAAAACAATTTGTTTGCTGGGTTATAATGCTGTTTTCAAATAATAGGTTTACAGGCGCTATTTGATAGGCTGTTTCAAAATTTTTACTACTGTAATTGATTTTTATCCCTTCATATTGAATGAATGTGCCTTCATCAGTTGTTAACTCATGCGCCAAACCCATCAGCTCATTAAAAATAAAATGGCAAATGTATTGCAATCTTGTAGTGATAATATGTGTGTAAACCAACAGCATTATTGCACAAAATAAAACAGTTACCGCAAAGCATTGGTAACATTTTTACTGTTACACAAAGCCGCTTTACAAACGAATGATTATTTTTGACGTTTACTAACACCAATTTTACACAATTGACTATAACGGCAGACAAAAATATTTATTTTTTATCCGATTTTCATCTTGGAGCACCCAATGCAGCAGCTAGCTTACAGCGTGAAAAAAAGATTGTACAGTTTTTAGAAAGTATCCGAAACCAAACGGCTCAATTATTTATTGTAGGTGATATGTTCGATTTTTGGTTTGAGTATAAAACTGTAGTACCCAAAGGCTATATACGGTTGTTGGGTAAACTAGCTGAGTTTAGCGATGCAGGTATTCCCATTCATTTTTTTGTGGGCAATCACGATATGTGGGTAAGAGATTATTTTGAAAAGGAGCTTGGCTTTATCATTTATTTTGAACCAACGTATTTTGAATTTAACAATAAAAAATTTTTGGTTGGGCATGGAGATGGGCAGGGCCCCGGCGATTATAAATACAAGTTTTTAAAAAAGATTTTTCGTAGCCCGCTTTGCCAATGGGCATTTGGTATTATACCGCCAGCTATTGGTATGGGTATTGCCAATTATTTTTCGCACAAAAGCAGGAGTGTGGCAAGCCAAAAGGGTGAAGAAGTATTTTTAGGCGAGGCAAATGAATGGCTTATCATTTATAGTAAAGAAATATTGCAGCATACGCCGGTTGATTATTTTATTTTTGGCCACCGGCATTTGCCCATCAATTTTAATTTGACGGGTAATAGCAAATACCTCAATTTAGGAGAATGGATCAACTTTAACAGCTATGCTGTATTTGATGGCAGCCAAACAACCCTTCAATATTATAACCCATGACGAACGTAAAAAAAATTATTGGCATACTACTGATAGCTTTTGGCAGCCTTTTATCTGCCAACGCTCAAAGTGATTCGGCGTTACATTTTGCCAAAATTATACCAGGCGATTTCTCCTATTTTACAACAGATAACCTTGATAATATTTACCTTGTAAACAGCAATAATCAATTAAAAAAATTAAATAGCCAGGGCGACTCTGCTGGTGTATTTAATGATGTACGTAAGTATGGAAAGCTGTTTGCAATAGATGTATCTAACCCTTTAAAGCTGCTGCTTTATTACCAAAATTTTGCTACAGTGGTTGTTCTGGATCGGTTTTTAAATATCCGCAATGTAATTAACCTGCGCAATCAAAACATTTTTGCTGTAAAAACAATTGCTACCTCTTACGATAACAATATATGGCTATTTGACGAAGGCGATTCCAAGCTTAAAAAAATTGATGATAATGGGCAGTTATTATCAGAAACGGTTGATTTTAGAATGGTTTTTGATAGCATTCCCTCGCCTGTGCAAATAGTAGACAGTGATGGTTTTGTTACCCTTTACGATCCCAACAAAGGCTTTTATATTTTTGATTATTATGGGGCACTAAAAAATAAACTACCCTTTTTACAATGGAAAAATGTGGCAGTAATAGGTAATAAATTATATGGTTTTGGTAATACAGTGCTCTATCAATACCAAACAGGTTCTCTGCAATTAAAAGAATATAAACTGCCATTAGTTTTTAACGATGCACTACAAATTAAAGCAGGAAACGGAAAGGTGTATCTACTGAATAAGGGCGGCGTGTTGCAATATATAGTGGAATAATTTTTAAATATTAAAACCAATTAATGAACTTTTTAGATAAAATATACTTTGATAATTCTATAAGAAACTACTTGTTGGTGGGCGGCATCATTTTATTGGTATTGCTTTTTAAAAGGTATTTATCTCGCTACCTGGCATTTCTGGTTTATAAATTGGCCAACAGGGTACTAAAAACTATTGATAAGCAGGAGTTTTACGATTTGGTGGTAGAGCCTATTGAACTATTTCTTGTTGTAATTTTTGCTGTTTTTTCAATAGATAAACTCACCTTTCCTTCGGCATTTCAATTTAAAATATACGGCCATAGCTCCCAGGATATTATTGTCAGAATTGGCCCCGGCATTATGATCATTGCCTTTATCTGGCTTGTATTGCGGCTAATAGATTTTGTATCTATCCTACTGGAAAATAGAGCCAACCTTACGCCAGATGCAAGAGATAATCAGTTGATTGTTTTCTTCCGGGATTTTTTGAAAGTACTTATTGGTATAATTGGTTTACTATGGATTATTAAGGCCTGTTTTTATCAACCCATTGGTAATGTACTAACGGGGCTTAGTATTGTAGGCGCAGGCCTTGCATTGGCAGCTAAAGAAAGCCTGGAAAACTTAATTGCCTCTTTTATCATCTTTTTTGATAAGCCATTTTTTACCGGCGATTTGGTAAAAGTAAACAACATAACAGGCACTGTAGAGCATATTGGCCTGCGAAGCACCAGGATAAGAACTGCTGAAAGAACACTGGTAACCGTACCCAACAAGCAAATGGTTGATACTGTACTTGATAACTGGAGTATGCGTACTGCCCGCCGCGCCGAAATAAAATTAGAGCTGCATCCCCAAACAACTGTTGCAGCTATTACAGAGTTTACCAACTATATTACCAACCTGCTGCAATCAAAAAATAATGTGCTGGAGTCTTTTGAAGTTTGTGTAAAAGACATTAGCAAAAACGGGGTGCTGGTTGTAGCAGAATATTATACCGCACCTATTCCGCTAAATGAATATGATAACCTTAAAGAAAACCTGCTACTCTCCATTATTAAAAAAATGGAAGATGATCAATTGGGAATGATTGCAGGAAACGTACTTTTATCCAGTTAATATTTATAACAATTTTTTAAGCACCTAACTTATTAGTCTGGTAAAACTGTAGCTATAAATTTGCTTTAAGTTCAAGCAAAAAGCTTTTTATTTTTTTAAGCGATTCAATCATGGCAAAGGTTTCATCTGCCCGCTTATTGTTTTTAAAAAAATCTTTGGCACCCTCCATGGTATATTTTCGCTCTCTCATCAGGTGGTGAATAAGCTGAATATTTTTGATGTCTTCCGGTCTGAAAAACCGGTCACCTTTTCCATTTTTTTTAGGCTTTAATACATCAAACTCATTTTCCCACAAGCGAATCAGCGATTGGTTTACGTTGAACATTTCTGCCACTTTCCCAATGGAATAGTAGCTTTTTTGGAAAAGGATTTCATCTGGTGGTACATCTACTAAATCTACACTGGCAGCCATTTCCTCTACACTTTTGCGGCCTCTTTTTGATTTTAGCGAAACCGATACTATTGATTTTTTATTGGTAGTAATACTGCTGCCGGTAAAATCTATTGGTGTAGTATCATTGGTAGAAAATATTTCTATCGCAACATCTATAATTTCTTCCTCAGGCTCAGAAAGTACCACAGATACAGTTGTTTCATTGTACTCTGTATACGGCACTGCAATTGGTAAAGCTTCTACAGGCTTATCATCCTGCAGTGGTTCTGCCATAGGCTCTTCAGCATCGAATAGTGATATTTGGGTAATGATGGGTTTCATTTTTTTGAGGTGTAAGGTATTTAGTCAAAACTTTTTGCACTTCCTGTTGATGCAATTTTTAACAGCCGGTCGTATTGCTCAGCATTTAAATCATTAAAGAAAAAGTAAACCGGATCTACCGGCCTGCCGTTTATATGCACTTCATAATGGCAATGCGGACCGGTACTTGCACCTGTGCTACCTACCCATCCAATTACTTCTCCTCTTTTTACCCTTTGTCTATCCCTTACTTTAATACGTACCATGTGCATATACACTGTTTCATAACCATAGCCATGGTTAATAATTACATGATTTCCGGTGCCTGTGCCAGGGCCGGAAGTGGTTACAGTGCCATCGCCTGTTGCATAAATAGGTGTGCCTTGTGGAGCTGTAAAATCGAGCCCACTGTGCATTTTGGCTATGCCGTATATTGGATGTATTCGCATGCCAAAGCCACTGGCAATTCGGGAAAGATCTTTATTGCTTACTGGTTGTATGGCAGGTATGCTGGCTAATTTATTGCCCTGGTTATTAATCAACTTTTGAATATCGGTATAGCTTTTACGCTGGTAAAGCAATCTTGCACTCATGTTATTTAGTTTGGCTGCAATATCTTTCCCTAACTCGTCATCGCTCATAATGTTTACTTTTTCTATTTCTTTTTTGGTTTCTGTAAGTTTTGCACGGGCACTATCCGGCAAGGGATTAGCTTCAAAAATAGAGCGGTACACTTCATTGTCCCGCTTTTCCAATTCTGCCATTTGTTGCTCAAGGGTGCGTATTTTGGTAGATAATAAACCATAATTTTCCCTCATTATTTCATATTTAAGCCTCGATTCTGTATCGGTAGGTTTGGGTATAAATTTGGTGTACAACCAAATTACCAATACCGAACTTACCAGCAAAGCAGAAATAAACCCAAAAATACGTAGCAGCTTTACCCTAAAAGGCGTAACTAGTTTTTCGTAGCGAAGTGTATTGGTGTTATAAAAATATTTTATTTTTTTCATGCCCCAAATCCCCGGATAGATTTTTTAAACTTTGTTGATAATTTGTTTGCTAACTACCTGTTTGCCTTTTATTATTGCCCAACCTTCTAACTTATATTTTTTGTAGGATATTGAGGCTTTTTTAATCCCTCTGTAAGTTTATCCGCCAACTATTCTATATAGTTACACTATCATCAATTTTAAACATAACTTGTTTAAATATATACTTAAAAGTGGAAGTTTCCAATTTTCGGGAGTAAGGTGGCTTTACTTACCTTTGCTCTCCTTTTTTGTAAAGCACACAAATATAGAAGGATAAATTTCAAAAATCAACCCAAAACAACTTAGGCCATGATGACGAGTACTGCAATACGTCAACAGTTTTTAGATTTCTTTCAATCAAAAGGGCACAGCATCGTTCCCTCTGCACCCATTGTTTTAAAAGATGACCCCACTCTTTTGTTTACCAATGCAGGTATGAATCAGTTTAAAGATTACTTTTTAGGTAATAAAATAGCTCCTTATAAAAGAGCGGCTGATACCCAAAAATGCCTTAGGGTAAGTGGTAAGCACAATGATTTGGAAGAAGTAGGGGTAGATACTTACCACCATACCATGTTTGAAATGCTGGGTAACTGGAGCTTTGGCGATTATTTTAAAGCAGAAGCCATTGCCTGGAGTTGGGAGTTGCTGACTGAGGTGTACAAAATTCCCAAAGACAGGTTGTATGTTACTGTTTTTGAAGGCGATTTAAAAGAAAATATTCCTTCGTCTACCGTTGCCCTGGCAGAGTGGCAAAAATTAGTAGCCGTAGATAAAATTGTATTCGGCAATAAAAAAGATAATTTTTGGGAAATGGGTGATACTGGCCCTTGTGGCCCTTGCAGCGAAATTCATGTGGATTGCAGGCCCGATGAAGAAAGAGCCATTATTGCCGGTAAAGAATTGGTAAACAAAGACCATCCGCAGGTAATAGAAATATGGAACAATGTATTTATACAGTACAACCGTAAAAAAGATGGCAGCTTAGAGCCACTGCCTGCTACTCATGTAGATACTGGTATGGGCTTTGAAAGATTGGTGAGGGTATTGCAAAATAAAAATAGCAATTACGATACCGATGTTTTTACAGGTACCATTGAAGCAACCTCAAAAATTGTTGGTAAAGAGTATAAAGCCACAGATGATAAAGAGAGTGTATCATTTCGTGTAATTGCAGATCATATCCGTGCCATCAGCTTTTGTATTGCAGATGGGCAATTGCCTTCTAATACAGGCGCAGGCTATGTTATACGTCGTATACTACGCCGTGCTGTTCGCTATTATTATTCTTATTTGGATTATAAACAACCTTTATTGTTTCAATTGCTGCCGGTTATTGCAAAGCAGTTTGAAGCAGTTTTTCCGGAGTTGATACAACAGCAGGATTTTATTGGCAGGGTGATAAAAGAAGAAGAAGAAGGATTTTTGAGAACATTGGAAAAAGGGTTAAAAA
>JBBQTZ010000008.1:0-44525 GCA_038234405.1 Chitinophagales bacterium | reverse complement strand
GATGTGTGTTTGCCTTTATGCAAAATGTCCTTTAATTGATCCCGTTCATCCTTTGTTAGTGTGACCTTATATCTTATCATCTTTTTTTGGGAACAAAGATACAATATTAACAGACATAATATACTTGACATGACACTAGTTAGCTCATTTTTAATTTGCTATAATCAATACGTAAAGGTACTGCTATGGCTGCTGCATATATGCCAAACCATTCACTCGTTATGAGAATACTAATAAATACTTTTATTCCGTATTGTAGCCCCATTGAACAAGGGTAGCACCCCAGGTAAATCCACCACCAAAAGCAGCAAGTACTATTTTATCACCTTTATGTAATTGTTTTTCCCACTCCCATAAACACAGTGGAATAGTACCAGCAGTAGTGTTGCCAAATTTTTGAATGTTAAGCATTACTTTTTCTGTTGCAAGTCCCATACGGTTCGCCGTAGCATCAATAATTCTTTTATTGGCCTGGTGCGGTACCAGCCATGCTATGTCATCGCCGGTTAAGTTATTGCGTTGTAGTAATTCATAAGAGGTATCGGCCATACCTTTTACAGCGGCTTTAAATACCGGCTGCCCATCTTGGAAAATATAATGTTCTTTTGCAGCAATTGTTTCAGCAGAAGCCGGCTTTAATGAACCGCCTGCCTTCATGTGTAAAAAATCTTTTCCACTACCATCACTTTTTAAAATGCTATCCAGTACACCACTGCCATCGGTAGCAGGTTCCAGCAAAACAGCACCAGCTCCATCACCAAAAATTATGCAGGTAGATCGGTCTGTGTAATCAACAATTGCACTCATTTTATCAGCACCTATTACTATTACTTTTTTGTATCGTCCACTTTCTATAAGTGCGGCACCTGTAGTAAGGGAAAATAAAAAACCAGAGCAAGCAGCACTTAAATCAAAGCCCCAGGCGTTTGTTGCCCCTATTTTGTCGCAAACTATATTTGCGGTAGAAGGAAAAACCATATCTGGCGTAACAGTGCCACAGATTACACAATCAATTTCTAAAGGGTCGATACCTCTTTTTTTGCAAATTTCCAGCACTGCTGGTACAGCCATATCAGAGGTAGCCAAACCTTCACCTTTTAATATTCTGCGTTCAGCGATTCCTGTTCTGCTTTGTATCCACTCATCATTTGTATCTACCAATGTTTCCAATATGGCATTGGTTAACCTAAATTCCGGTACATAGCCACCTACTGCTGTAATGGCGGCGGTTGTTTTTAGCATCCTTTTTACTTTTAAGTAATAAAATTTGAATAGTTGTTATTTTAAAATTGCGACAAAAATAATGGAAAATTAATAAGCAGAATTGGGCGGTTTTGCCTTACACTTACCCTCTAAAAGTAGTGAGGAAAAAACCTGCAATTTTCTATCTCATAAAATACCAATATTTTTATCATTAAATATAAAAAATTATGCGATCTGCTTTAATTGTTGTTTTTGTTGTTGCCTTACAGTATTGTATAGCAGGTACTGTTGATACCGTAAGTATTTATAGCAATACTATGCAGGTATCTTATAAATGTGTAGTGGTAAAACCTGATAGCTATTCCAACAAAGAAAAAAAGTTTGAAACTGTTTATTTGCTGCATGGCCATGGTGGTAAATTTAGTAACTGGATATCATTGGTACCTCAATTAAAAAAATATGCAGATGATTATCAGCTTATCATTGTTTGCCCCGATGGTAAAATTGCTGGTTGGTATATAAATAGTCCCATTGCAGACAGCATGCAATTTGAAACCTATATTGCCAATGAAGTACCAGCTTTTATTGATGCCAATTACAACAGCATAAAAGAACGCAATGCCAGGGCTATTACCGGGCTGAGTATGGGTGGCCATGGTGGCTTGTACCTTGGCTTTAGGCATGCCGGTTTTTTTGGTGCTTGTGGCAGCATGAGTGGGGCTTTAATGTTAGAGTATATTACTGACAAGCGCTATGGTATTGAAAAAATTTTGGGCGATAGCAGCAACAGGCAGCGGTACTCAGATTATTCTATCATGAAAGAAATGGAGAATTATCCTACAGATTCTATTGCCATTATAATGGATTGTGGTACAGAAGATTTTGTGATAGAAATGAGCCGTGCAGTTCATAAAAAAATGAGTATTCTTAAAATCCCACATGATTATACCGAACGACCGGGAAAGCATGATTGGAAGTACTGGAGTAATGCAGTACAATTTCAATTACTGTATTTCAGAAATTTTTTCGATAGGAAAAAGTAGCAAACTTGGTATTGATTTTTTAGGATTAAGTATTTTGTTCGCAAAGCCTTTACAATTTTAAGCTAGCATCTGTTTATTTTTTTTCCTCCCGATTTTTTCGGGACAGGTTGATAAAAAAACTAACAATAAATCAAGCCCGTCAGACTGGCGTCAGCCGGGCTTGATTTATTAACGGCTGATGGAGAAAATTTCCAGCACTTTTTATTCAAGGCCATAAACAGTATTCGTTTACGAAATAAATACCTAATCCTTTAATTTTTTTCTGTTTTACTTCCTTAATCAGTTTGTTAAGGTTTATAGTTATTTAAATAAATAGCTGTGTTTGCTATTTCGGTTACTATAAATTTTATGGTATCCAAACTTTTGGGTAAAAAAATAACATTTTCTTCATTTGTATAAAAAGCCTGCTACCTATTGTTTTAAACAACATGAGAGCGCACAGCTATAGTATAAACACCTGCACTTCCACTGCTGCTAACCCATATCACACAGTTTTTTTCCTTATTTTCGCATCAATAATTTCTTATGTACGCATATCTACAGGGAGTATTTACCTATAAAAGCCCGGCACAAGTTTATATAGAAGTAAATGGGGTAGGCTACGAGGTAAATATCAGCCTTAACACGTACGGCGCTATACAGCATATAGAAAAGGGGAAACTTTACACCTATTTTCAGGTAAAAGAAGATGGGCATACATTGTTTGGTTTTTTTGATAGGGCAGAAAAGGAAATGTTTGTACTGTTAATAAGTGTATCGGGGGTTGGTGCATCAACTGCAAGAATTATGTTGAGCCACATGAAACCCGATGAAGTACAACGGGCCATAGCTCAAGGCAACGTAAAGCTGTTAGAAAGCATCAAAGGAATAGGGAAAAAAACTGCCGAGCGGCTGGTTTTAGAGTTAAAAGATAAAGTGATAAAAGTATCTGCCGATAGCGTAATACCTGTAGCAGCAAGCAATAGTTTACAACAGGATGCGTTAAATGCTTTGATAGCATTGGGAATATCAAAACCAATTGCAGAATCATCTATACAAAAAATAAACCTTACACAACCAAATATTACCAATTTAGAAGAACTCATAAAAAAAGCGTTAAAAGCAATTTGATAAAATTTTACTTTAACTTATTTACCGGATGTTTTTTTGTAAAAGCAAATTATTATCAAATTGCGCTGGCTTTTTGTTTACCTGGTTATTGTGTGTAGCAACGCCCGTATTGGTTGTTGCCCAAAAAACAGACTCTATCGATACTACTGCACCCAAGCCAGTAGGTCCTTTACCTTTTCCTATACAAGATAGGCGGGGCGATTTTATGAGCAGCCGCGGCAATAGCACATACGATTTTAAAAAGCCCTCTAATATTACAGATTCTATCGCTTACGATTTTAGAACACAGTTATATACCGTATTTGAAAAAATTGGTAATAAATATTACCGTACTCCAGTTACCTATACATCAGAAGAATACTGGCAATTGCGGGGGCGCCAGTCAGAAATAGACTATTTTAAAAAGCGGGCCAATACAATGAACCTGCTTAACCGTAAACTTACCAAGCCAAAATTATCACTGTACGATAACTTATTCAATCGGTTGTTTGGCAATGGTAAAATAGAAATATCGCCACAGGGAAATGTAGATATTATGGCAGGTTACCAGGGGCAAAATATTAAAAACCCTACGCTGCCAGAAAGGGCAAGACGCAATGGCGGCTTCGATTTTAATATGAATGCCCAGGTAAATGTAAATGCCAATATTGGCGATAAATTAAAATTTCCCATCAGCTACAATACGCTGGCTAATTTTGGCCAGGATAACCAGTTAAAATTAGATTATACCGGTATTGACGACGAAATAATTAAAAGGCTGGAGGCTGGCGCTGTGCAGTTTCCTTCCCGTAGTACTTTTATACCGGGGGCACAGCAATTATTTGGTTTAAAATCTCAATTACAATTTGGTAAGTTAAATGTAACAGCCGTTTTGGCCAATCAAAGATCGCAGCGGCAAAGTGTTAATTTAACAGGCGGCGCTGCCGCACAGGTTATAGATTTTAAGGCAGATGAATATGAAGAAAACAGGCACTTTTTATTGGGGCAGTATTTTAAAGACAATTACAATAAAGTTTTAGCCAGAATACCTGTTGTAACTACTCCCGTGCAAATTTTACGCCTGGAGGTATGGGTTACCAACCGCAATGGAAGTACTACCAATACAAGAGATATTGTAGCCCTGATGGATTTAGGCGAAAGGGATGCTTACCGTGGGCAGCCAAGTGCCACCAACCTCAATCCGCAGGCACCATACATCATTAATACCCTTATTAGCAGCCCAACAGGTTTACCATCTAACCAGGCCAATGATTTGTATAGCAATATAATCGGTAATTCAAATAATAGAAATCCGGCGCTAATAGTAACTAACCTCCAAAGTATTGGTTTGGCACCCGTACAGGATTTTGAAAAAACATTTGCCCGTAAACTAGATTCTACCCAGTATTTTTTTAACCGGCAGGCAGGTTATATCAGTTTAAGTCAGCCATTGTTGCCAGATGAAGTTTTAGGAGTAGCTTTTCAATATACCTACAACGGTACTGTTTATCAGGTAGGTGAGTTTTCGCAGGATTTACCCCCGGATAGCGCTGTTGCTACGCAAAAAGTATTGTTTCTTAAATTACTGAAAGCTACCTCACAAAGAACCCGGTTACCCATTTGGAAGCTAATGATGAAAAATGTGTATTCAGTTGGCTTTGGTACATTACAACCAACAGATTTTAAAATAAATTTACTTTACCAGGAGCCAGGCCAGGGCTGGAAAAGATATGTGCCATTTGGCGATAAAAACCAGGGCACACCATTACTTTCGTTGGTAAACTTAGATAGATTAAATAACCAGCTCGATCCGCAACCAGATGGCGTGTTTGATTATGTGGAAGGATATACCGTTTTATCTCAGTACAGTAGAATTGTGTTTCCGGTATTGGAACCTTTTGGCCGCGACCTTGCTGCTCAAATTTACAACGTAGTGCCCGCCAATGCTAAGGATACGCTGTATTATGCCCTGTACGATTCTATTAAAGCTGTGGCACAGCAATACCCAAACCTTAACAGATTTGTACTAAAAGGAAGTGCCCGTACCTCTGGCAGTTCTGATATAAGTATTGGCTATAATATCCCCCAAGGGAGTGTAACAGTAACCGCCGGCGGACAAAGATTAATAGAAGGTAATGATTATGACATTAATTACGATTTGGGTACTATTAAAATTACCAACCAGGCTATACTCAATGCAGGTTTGCCTGTACAGGTAAATTTTGAGAACAATGCAGCATTTGGTATTCAGCAAAGAAATTACCTGGGTTTGCGATTGGATTATCTTGCAAAAAATACCTTAAAAGAACAACTCTCTATTGGTGGTACCATTGTACGATTGGGTGAAAGACCGTTTTTTACCAAAAATAATTTGGGAGAAGAGCCTATAAGAAATGCAATGTATGGGTTAGATGTTAACTACCGAAAAGAACTGCCAAGGCTAACCAAATTACTGGATAAGCTGCCATTTTATTCTACTACAGCATTATCTACCATCAATTTTTATGCAGAAGGTGCCATGCTAAAACCCGGCCATGCACCACAAATTGGTAGGGGCGGCGCAGGTACAGTTTATATTGATGATTTTGAAGGAAGCAAGTCTGGTATTGACCTGCGTTTTCCTGCTATTAGCTGGACGTTGGCATCTACACCAAAGGAGGCTACTAATGGCATTAATAACATTGATTTGTTTCCGGAAGCTAGTGCAACCAATGATGTTAACTACGGAAAAAACAGGGCAAAACTTGCCTGGTACCAAATAGAACCTGCATTGCAGCAATTTAGAGGGATAAACAATCCATTGGGCGAAAACAGGATAGAATTAAGTGACCCAAGATCTCGATTGGTAAAACAAAGTGAAATATTTCCACAACGTACTACTGATTTTGGACAGAACCAACTAACCACATTCGATCTTGCATTTTACCCAAATGAAAAAGGGCCTTACAACTTTGAATCCTCCGCATTGAATATTGATGCCAATAATAATCTCAAAAATCCTAAAAGCCGGTGGGGAGGATTGATGCGTAACATCGACCAAACCGATTTTGAAACAGCCAACATAGAGTTTATTGAATTTTGGGTACAGGATCCATTTGTTAAAACTGCCAGCAGGCCAACAGCCGACCAATCATCTGGTGGTAAGTTATATTTTAACCTGGGCAATATATCAGAAGATGTGTTGAAAGATGGAAAAAGATTTTATGAAAATGGATTGCCTACCCCTACTGCAATACAACCTACCGACAATTCTGTTTGGGGCAAAGTTCCGCTTAACCCAATACAGGTAACTAATGCATTTAGTAATAACCCTGCAGATAGAATATTTCAGGATGTGGGTTTTGATGGACTAAGCGATGATTCTGAAAGAGTGAAAATGGGGCCATACCTTACTAACCTAAATGGTGTTTTAAATGCAGCCGCATTAAGAAATGCACAAGATGATCCATCACAAGATAACTATGTTTGGTACAGGGATGCTTCGTTTAGTTCTACGGATGGAATAACTAAGCGGTATAAAAATTTTAATAGCCCGCAAAACAATTCCCAAATAAATGATGGGTCTGCATTTTCATCTGCAGCAACCTTGTACCCCGATGGAGAGGATTTGAACCGGGATAATACTATGAATGAAACGGAAGAGTATTTTCAATATGTGGTAAATATCAGGCCACCTTCCAGTGCGCAAATGCAAATAGGCTCCAATTTTATTGTAGATAGAAAAGATGTAGGTATTAATAATTTGCCCGATGGAACCAGCCGAACAGAAACCTGGTATCAATTTAGAATCCCTGTAGGATCGTACAATAAACGGATAGGTAATATCCCTGATTTTAAGTCTATCAGGTTTATCAGAATGTTTTTAACCGATTTTGATAGTTCGGTGGTAATGCGTTTTGGCAAGCTGGAACTTACAAGAAATATCTGGCGCCGTTTTCCATTTAAAATTGATGAAACTGGCAATTATACGCCGCCTACTACCGCTGTTGATTTTAATGTAAATGGCGTAAACATTGAGGAAAACGATAAGCGCTCCCCATTACCTTATCGTACACCCCGGGAAATTCAGCGGCAGCAGGTGCAGGGTAATAATGGTGTAAATCTATTGCAAAATGAACAGAGCATGTCTTTGCGCTTTTGCGATTTGGGTAAGGGCGATGCAAGAGGTGTACAACAAACATTTGCCAACAGAGATTTACGCCAGTTTGGAAGGTTATCAATGTATATACATGCAGAAAACTTTATCAAATCGCCCAACAACATAAAAAATAGAAACTTAAATGCAGTGATAAGGGTAGGTACAGATTTTGCCAACAATTATTACGAAATTAGAATACCACTCTATGTAACACCTTTAAATATAAGTCTTAATCCTAATTCGGATGCTTACAACGATTCATTATGGAATCCATTGAATAGCCTCGATGTGGACCTGACTACCCTACCTAAATTAAAGGCGGATAGAAATGCAACAGGGTTTTCATTAACTACACCCTACAGAATTTTGCAGCCCAATGGGCACACCTATTCTATTATGGGAGACCCTAATTTGGGAGAAATAAGAGGCGTATTAATTGGTGTAGAAAATGTTACGAGCTCTAATTTATGTGGAGAAGTATGGGTAAATGAATTAAGAATGAGTTCCATTAATGAGCAAGGAGGCTATGCAGCTATGGCAAGGGTAGATATGACGTTGGCAGATTTAGGAACCATTACCGGTTCATTCTCTACACATACTACCGGGTTTGGAACTTTAGAGCAAAGGGTAAATGACCGTTACAGGGATAACCTAACCCAGTTTGATGTGGCTACTAACCTGGAGCTTGGTAAATTATTACCAAAAAATGCAGGCATTTCTATACCGGTATTTGCAAGCATTTCTCAAAGTACCAGCAAACCGCAATACGATCCATTTGATATTGATATAAAATTAAAAGACAAACTAAGTGCAGCAGCTACACCAGCCCGAAGAGATTCTATAAACAATGCAGCTATAGATTTTACCAGTACCAAAACACTCAATTTTACCAATGTTCGTAAAAATAAAACAGGCACCGGTAAACCTAAAATATACGACATATCCAACCTGGATGTTAGCTACTCCTACATCAGTACCAAAACGAATAATCCATTAATTGAAAACAACGAAGTAACAAGGCACAGGGGAGGTATTGGGTATAATTTTGCTCCTCAGCCAGTATATCTTGAGCCATTTAAAAATTTAAAGTTTTTTAAAAAGCGCAAAAAGCATTGGTTTGACATGGTTAAAGATTTAAACCTGAACCTGGCGCCGGCACAGTTAACTTTTAGGGGTGATATACAGCGGCAATTTGGCGCAATACGGCCGAGAAGCATTGGTAGTGATAAATATAAAATACCCGAAACCTACGATAAGTATTTAGTTTTTCAACGGGATTATATCTTACGTTGGAACTTTACCCGATCTATTAATTTTGATTTTACAGCTAGTAACAACTCAAGGGTAGATGAACCTGCCGGCCGCCTGGATACCAAAGAAAAAAAGGATACTGTATGGAGGCGTTTGCTAAATGGTGGCAGAAATACCTTATATACCCATACGGGTAATATTTCTTATACTTTGCCTACATCTAAATTTCCATTGTTGGATTGGACATCAGTAAATCTTAAATACCAGGCTACTTACAGGTGGATTGGTGCATCGAGATTGGCTGTAGAATTAGGTAATATTTTAGAAAACAGCCAGTCTAAGGAAGCTACTGTGCAATTAGATTTTACAAAATTATACAACAAATCAAAATTTTTTCAGGCAATAGATCAGCCAAGAGTTGAAGGGCCTAAAGCCGAAAAACTTACCAGAACAGATACCGTTTTTAGAACGGTAACAAAAAATGGTGTAAAAGTTAAAGAAGTAAAAAGGCTTAAAATAAAGCGGCTAAAAGATCCTAATGCAATGCCCGATGTTGGTATTATGGGTAGAGTTTTTGGTAAATTAATCAGCAGTATAAAACAAGTAAATGCTTCTTATTCAGAAACTGGTAATACACGCTTGCCCGGCTACCTGGATAGCACCCAATATGTAGGGCAAAACTGGCGAAGTATGCAGCCTGGTTTAGATTTTTTATCTGGCAGTCAGCCAGATACAGCCTGGCTTAATAAAGCAGGCAGAAGTGGTGTAATATCAAAAAGTAATGAGTTTAATACCTTATTTCAACAATCTTTTAACCAACGACTAACGCTTACGGCTCAATTAGAACCGGTAAGAGATTTAACCATTTCTGTAAATCTTAATAAAACCTTTAATAAAGATTATTCTGAGCTGTTTAAAGATACCAGCGGTACGGGTAATAATTTTGCTCATTTAAGTCCTTATGCCGGCGGCGGGTTTGATGTAAGTTTCATTGCTTTTAAAACATTATTTGGCCACTTTGATCCTAATCAGATTTCTGGAACGTTTACTAAATTTCAAGATTACCGGCAAGTAATTTCACAACGTTTGGGAAAACTAAACCCCTACTCAGCAGCCGTGCCAGTTGGCGATAATTATGCTTACGGGTACAACCGATATGCAATAGATGTATTGATACCTGCATTTGTAGCAGCCTATACAGGTAAAGATCCTGAAAAAGTTGGCCTTATAAAACAAAGTAATCCATCCATTAAATCAAATCCTTTTGCCAGCATTTTACCTATGCCAAATTGGAAGATAGATTACAATGGTTTGAGCAGGATAAAGGGGTTAGATAAAATATTTTCTAACGTTACAGTTTCTCACGGTTATACTGGTAGCTTAAGTATGAATGGCTTTACCTCTGCACTTTTGTATAGAGATATAGATAGGTTTGGCTATCCCTCTTTTTTTGATACAGTATCTAAAAACTATGTGCCCTATTTTTTGGTGCCAAACATTACCATCCAAGAGCAGTTTGCGCCCATCTTTGGTATTGATATGATGTTTACTAATCAATTTCAGGCTAAAGTTGAATTTGTAAAGCAGCGAACCCTCAGCCTTAGTTTGGTAGATTTTCAGTTAAGCGAAACAAGATCTTCCGAATTTTCAATAGGAGCTGGCTATAGAAAAAAAGGGTTGAAATTATTTGGTGGATTAAAGCTGCCTAAATTTTTAAGTAAAGATGGTAGTAATAAAATGGATAACGAAATCAATTTCCGTTTTGATTTGAGGGTAAGGGATAATGTAACCGTCAACAATCGGCTCGATCAGGCTGCCACATTGCCTACCGGTGGTAGTAAAGAGGTTACGCTTACACCAAGTATAGATTATTTCCTTAATAGCCGCATTAATTTAAAACTGTTTTTTGATCAGCGAAGGGTTACACCATATATTTCATCAAGCGCACCCATTGTAAATACAAGGGCCGGTGTACAGGTTAGGGTTTCGCTGGCACAGTAAAACTGAACTATTTTTAAATAAGTTATTGAGTTGGATTTGGTTAGAAGAGATACAACAAAATGTAGTTTTGGGGTAATTTTTGGCTAATAAAACACTACACTATTCTGAGGTAAAAAAATGTTCTGAGAAGCATGTATTTAAAGCAGTTTAATACTGTAACAGCCATTCAACAATAAAAAATCCGGGTTTAATCAATGGCGTTTAAATAAGTGATATGGGTGAGCTATCCAACATCTGTAGTAACTTTAGCAGATGTACATCTTTAAAAATAAAGTTTTTATAAAACAACCTTAAAGTTTATAAAAAAACTCCTTTTTTAAAAGGAGTTTTTTGTAAGATTTATATCTCGTATAAAATATTTACAGTTCGGTTTTGCTTACCAATATTAAACTTTAAATGGTTTATGATTTTTTAATCGTACTTATTTCATCTTTTTAAGCAGCATTACATAGCCACAAAGATTTTTCTTTTTTTTGTTTACCTGTACCGGTCTAATAGCATAAAATTCTGAAAATTTTGGAATATACGAGAAGCTGATTACGTTGCCATCAACATCGCCCCAAAGCTTTTTTTGATATACAACCTGTTTGTCATCAGAGTCATACATTCTAACTTCATATAGCCTTGAGCTTACATCCCCAATAAATACAAACTGGTACCAGCTTCCTTCGGTTAATGGAACCAATACTGCCATTTCAAATTCACTTTCCATACTCATGGAAGCTTCTTTTGCTACAATAAAACCTTGTTTAGTTGCTTCTTTTCTAATGCTATCTGCTTGTCTGCTAATGTTTTCATCTTTACATGCAGACATACGGATAACATCCTGACTATGTACTTTTGATAAATTAAGTGCGGCGGTAAATAAAACGAATGATAAAAAGTACTTCATAGATTGCGGTATTAATTAATTGTATCTGCTTGTAAGCTTGAAACTATCATAATTTAAACAATTATAATGCCCCTAATTATACATTGATCTGCCAAAAAACAATTTTGATAATTCTTTAACGCAAAAAAGTATTTAGTTATTTTAAAACATGGGTTTAAAGAAGAACTAATGTTTTTAAAAAGCGTAGACCGGGCCTATTGCATTTTCTCTATGCTTACAAATACAATTTACACTGTTTTATTAAAATAGTAAGTACCAGCCTGTTGTGTAGGGGTAATAACCAAATCGTTTATACAAACATGAGCAGGCAGTTGGCTGCAATAAAATATGGTATCAGCTATATCATCGCCACTCAACGGTTTTATACCCGTATAAGTTGCAGCAGCTTTGTCAGCATCGCCTTTAAAGCGTACAAGTGCAAACTCAGTTTCCACTGCACCCGGATGTATAGCCGTTACTTTAATATTGTATTTCAATAAATCTATCCGCATAGCTTTGCTAAGTGCATCCACAGCAAATTTGCTGGCACAATACACATTGCCTTTTTCATACACTTCTTTACCAGCAATAGAGCCCATGTTAATGATGTGGCCTTTCTTATTAGCCATCATTAACGGTACAATTGCCTTACTAACATACAGTAAGCCATGTACATTGGTATTAAGCATTGTTTCCCAATCATCTATAGAAGCGTCTTCAAAAGAATCTCTTCCGGCGGCAAGGCCCGCATTGTTTATCAAAATATCTATCGCCTGCCATTCTTCTGATAAACTTGCCACCGCTGCTTCTACCGCTACTTTATCCTGCACATCAAAATGTAGTGCCAATACTTTGCTATTAAATTTTTGCTTTACAGCCAGCTTTAATGCAGCAAGTCTTTCACTTCTTCTGCCTGTTATAATAAGTTGATAACCAGCAGCGGCAAATTTGCTGGCACAAGCCGCTCCAATACCTGAAGTGGCACCTGTAATAAATACAATTTTTTTCATGCCCGAAATTAATATAAGTTAGTAACAACACTTATTTAAATGCCTGGTTATTAAAACACATTTTAATAAAAAGAAGAAAAGAAAAGTTGAATAATAAATTTAAATAGTTGGTAAATACTTCAATATTTAAGCACAGAAGATAATATTTTATTTGTTTTAACTATACATTTGCCACTTCATCTGAGTAAAAAAAGATTGTCAATTTTATATAAATTATATTATTTGTGTCAAAGCAAGCTAATAAAGTAACAGTAGCCGGTTTGGTTGTTGCTTTAGGAATTATTTATGGAGATATTGGTACTTCTCCCTTATATGTTTTTAATGCTATTATAAATGGCAGACTAATCAATGAATTATTAATTGTAGGCGGTTTATCCTGCATTATTTGGACGCTCACAATACAAACAACCTTTAAGTACGTAATACTTACTTTAAACGCCGATAACAAAGGTGAGGGAGGCATATTTTCGTTATACACACTTGTACGCCGGCAAAAAAAGTGGCTCGTTGTTCCTGCCATGATAGGCGGTGCAGCCTTACTAGCAGATGGTATGATAACGCCGCCAATTTCTGTTACATCGGCCATTGAGGGTTTAAAGCAGATTGATGCCTTTAAAAATACCCAGCAATACCAGATTGTTTATATAGTGTTAATTATTCTGGCTCTTTTGTTTTTATTACAACGCTTTGGATCAGCCTCTATCGGCAAATTTTTTGGCCCCATTATGGTAATTTGGTTTGGCATGCTTGCAGTTTTAGGGGTGCTTCACCTAAGTGATGATGTACAAATTTTTAAAGCCTTTAATCCTTATTATGCTATAAAATTACTCACGCAATATCCAAAGGGTTTTTGGATATTAGGTGCAGTTTTTCTTTGTACTACAGGTGCAGAGGCATTGTATAGTGATCTTGGCCACTGTGGTAAAGAGAATATCCGCAGTTCGTGGATATTGGTAAAATCTTGTTTAATTCTTAATTATCTGGGGCAGGGTGCCTGGTTACTTTCTCAACACAAAGGGCATATTATTACCGACGAAATGATTAAAGCCGGATTTAATCCATTTTATAGTGTAATACCGGAAGAGTTTAGATTAGTAGGGTTAGTTATTGCAACTTTAGCTGCAATAATTGCCAGCCAGGCTTTAATCAGCGGTTCATTTACCTTAATTAGTGAAGCAATACGCCTTAATCTTTGGCCAAGAATGAAAATTAATTATCCCTCAGAAGCCAAAGGACAATTATTTATTCCCGGCATAAATACCTTGCTTTTTGTAGGTTGCTGTACCATTGTTTTATATTTTAAATCTTCCAGTGCTATGGAGGCGGCTTATGGCCTTGCCATTACACTTTGCATGCTCTCAACTTCAATTCTATTTGCCAATTTTTTGGTTTCCCGGCGTACCGCACCGTTCTTTATTTACTTGTATTTAGCCGTTTATCTTACTATAGAAATCAGTTTTTTAATTGCCAATCTTGATAAGTTTCCTCATGGCGGTTTTATTGCTTTAATGGTTGGTGGGGCGCTGTTTGTAATTATGTATGTTTGGTTTAGAAGCAGAAAAATTAAGAACCGCTATGTAGAGTTTGTGCGGATGGAAGAATATATACCCAAGCTGGAAGAATTGAGTAATGACATGAGTGTGCCAAAATTTGCAACGCATTTGGTATATATGACAAGTGCCAATAACCCTAAAGAAATTGAGCATAAAATCATTTATTCAATTTTAAGTGGTAAACCAAAACGGGCAGATATATTTTGGTTTGTACATGTAGATACTTTAGATGATCCCTATACTTGTGAATATTTGGTAGAGCATATAATACCCAACGATATTATCAGGGTAGAATTCAGGCTTGGTTTTAGGGTGGCACCAAGGGTAAACCTAATGTTTAAAAAGGTGGTAGAAGATTTGGTGGCTAATAAAGAAGTAAACGTAACCAGCAGATACGAAAGCCAGCAGCGTAACAATGTAGTAGGCGATTTTCAATTTGTGGTAATGGAAAAATTTTTATCACAAGATAACGAGCTGCCATTTGTAGAAAGAATTATTATGCAATTGTATTTTTGGATTAAAGAAGTTTCATTAAGCGAAGAAAGAGGCTTTGGTTTAATTCAAAGTAATGTATCTGTTGAAAAATATCCTTTAATAGTAGCTCCTGTAAGCAAATTAAAATTGCAACGTGTGTATAATGATGAGGATGAGGAAGAATAAATATGCAATCGATTTAATGATATATGATTCAATGTTCTTTGCTTAACAAATGAATGGTTTTTATTAATAATTACTCAAGTAAGAATGTTATGGCATTGGTTGTATTTTTACGGCCTTAAATAAAAAGTGTTAGAAATTTTCAACATAACACGTTAAGAAATCAAGCCCGTCCAGCGCCAGTCCTACGGGGCTGTTTTAGCCGGGCATAGGTTTTACATTATTAAACTACTTGCTGCGAGTTTCTTGATTGCAGGCTTATGTTGAAGGTTTCAGCTTTTTTATTCGCAGCCTTTTTTTTCTTTTTTTATCAGGAAAAAAAATAGAGTCTTTAAAAATCAATACCCGTTTATACAAATTGCTTAAATAAACGACAACGACAAATAATTAACAACAACTGTTTTTATAATTGAAAAGTTTAACTGTAAATGCTTTGGCAAAGATGATTGAAAACAAGGAAGATTTTCAATTAATTGATGTACGGGAAGAGGAAGAAAACCTCGAATTTAATATTGGAGGCCAGTTGATACCTATGGGCCAAATTGCTGGCAATATTGCTAAAATTGCAACCGATAAACCCGTGGTATTTTATTGCAGAAAAGGAATCCGCAGCCAGTTTGCTATCCAAAAGCTTTTAGATAAATTTCCCTTTACCAACCTGTTTAATTTAATAGGTGGCACCGAGGCGTGGAAAAGGGAGATAAAAAAGTAAGCAATGGCAAATTGGTTGATGGCAAAAGATAGATTTTTTTATTTTGGATTTTTACTTACCTCTACTAAAATGTGCTGTAAAGAAGGGATAAGTATTTTGCTAATATCTTATAAAAAAATACCAATAAACTCACTGTGAGTTTTCAGTCCTTTCCTCTAATACATTATAAAACTTATGTTCAGTAATTTGAGCAGTATTAAATCTTTATTTATTTATTCCTTAAAAGGAAATAAGATAAAGAATATTTTACTTTTCTTAACGTTTTCAAATTTGCTTTAAGCTATATATTCGTAAGCGGGAAAAGGCAATTAATTCATTACTAAAAATATTAAAATGGCAGGAATACTAGATCTTGTAGGTAATACGCCGTTGGTAAAAATAGAGCAGATTAATACCAGCAAAAACGTAACGGTTTATGGAAAGCTAGAGGGTAACAATCCCGGTGGAAGTGTAAAGGACAGGGCAGCTTATGGTATGATAAAAGGTGCATTGGATAGAGGAGAAATTAATGAAAAAACTACACTGATAGAGGCTACGAGTGGCAATACAGGCATTGCATTAGCTATGATAGCGAGTTTGTTTAAAGTGCCGATAGAGTTGGTAATGCCCGAAGATGCAACAAGAGAAAGAGTATTAACGATGCAAGCTTTTGGTGCTAAAGTAATTTTAACACCAAAAGAGCAATCAATGGAAGGAGCTATAGATTACGCCAATGCTCAACTTAGCAAAGGTGGATATCTGATGTTAAATCAATTTGCTAATCCGGATAACCCATTAATGCACTATAAAACTACAGGACCCGAAATTTGGAATGATACCAATGGAATGGTTACCCATTTTGTATCTACCATGGGCACTACCGGAAGTATTATGGGGGTTTCAAAATATTTAAAGGAGCAAAATGCTGCCATACAGATAGTTGGTTGTCAACCTACAGATGGATCTAAAATACCTGGTATTCGCAAATGGGCCGAAGCTTACCTGCCAAAAATATTTGACCGAAGCAGGATAGACCGTATTTGGGAAGTAGCAGAAAAAGATGCCAGAATAATGGCTAAAAGGCTGGCAAGGGAAGAGGCTATTTTTAGTGGTATGAGTAGCGGTGGTGCCGCACACGTAGCCATGGAATTAGCAAAAGAATTAGAGGACGGAATTATTGTATTTATTGTATGCGATAGGGGAGATAGGTACCTGAGTAGTGATTTGTTTGACTAATCAATATTCATACTACCGAAGTTGCATTTTTTGTAAACCAGGCTTATTAATTTTATTATAGCTGGTAAAATTAATAAGCCTGGTTTTTTATTATGCCATTGAACTAATCTGTGATGGTTATTTTATCAACCTGAAATTTATGGGATACTTATACATTTTATTTTCACTTGCTTTGATGGTGGCAATAATTACCAATATCAGGTTAGCAATAGTTAAAACCCAAATAAGTAAAATGCCAATTAGAACAATTATAAGTATAAAAGAAATGATGTATAGAATAAACATCGTTATCTGAAAGTTGAGTGACTCCTTAGCATGTTCGGCAACATAAGGAGAATCATCTTTTTTTAATAAGTAAATAATTAATGGCGCAATAAAAGAAGAAATAATAGTGAGGATATGCGATAATATTGCCAGTGTTTTTTCATCAGCAGTTGGTGTAATTA
The DNA here is from genome assembly GCA_038234405.1 of Chitinophagales bacterium. Taxonomy (GTDB): domain Bacteria; phylum Bacteroidota; class Bacteroidia; order Chitinophagales; family Chitinophagaceae; genus Ferruginibacter. The sequence goes on along the minus strand of JBBQTZ010000008.1, from coordinate 27,336 downwards.
CCGGTGTGTAATCAGTACCCATTAAGTTTTCTGTGTCCATGTTGTTGTGTTTAAGTGTTTAATGAAGATAGATTAAATTATTTAATTTTTTAAACCGGATTTTGCAATTCAACATCTATTACAACTTTTAACTGCAGCACAGTTAAGCATTTAAGAATATTATTCTACCTTAAAATAGCTATTGTTTTTTTATCAAAAAATAACCTAAAACATTTATCTGTATAGCCTTTGTAAACCAAACTACTATTATAAATGCAAAATCCGGGTTTATCATAAACTATTCTATTTCCACTATCATTTCTATTTCTACTGCCATATTAAATGGCAGCGAGGCCATGCCTACAGCCGATCTTGCATGCTTGCCTTTTTCGCCAAAAATTGCTACCATCAAATCAGAAAAGCCATTAATAACTTTTGGATGATAGGTAAAACTGCTATCGCTGTTTACCATACCTAAAACTTTTACTATTTGCTTTACCCTGCCAAGATTACCTAATTCATGTTTTAGAACAGCTATTTGTATTATAGCGGTAAGTTTTGCTGCTTCATACCCTTGTTCAATTGTAAGCTCTTTGCCTATTTTGCCCGTTATATATTTACCATCTATTTGTAACGGTCCTTTGCCAGAAAGATACAATAGGTTGCCCACCCTTACAGCATTTACATAATTGGCAATTGGGTTAGCAATTGCTGGTAGCAAAATCCCATTTTTTAGCAGGTTTGCTTCCGGAGTTTGAGCATAACTACTTAAATGAATTATTGTAAATATGGTAACCAAATATACTTTCATATTTAGCTGATTTTATACTGTAAGATTTTTTATAGTTTATTAATTAAGCGGTAAGATACGTTTTTACTAAATTTTTAAAAGATGATTTTTCTTTTGGGTGTTTATATTTAAGCGTATGGGGTAAAATAGTTTGAAAATACAATTTGATAAGACTAATCAATTTAATTTTCAAAACTTGGTTTGCCTTGTACATTAGCTAATTTTGTATTGCTAACATAAAAAAATATGAAAAAAATATTATTACTGCTATTTGCAGTTAGTTGGGTGATTGTTTCAGGTGCACAATCGATAAAAAAAATTATTAACCCCCGTGAGGTAAAGCGAATAGAAAAAATACTTTCGGCAGATGATATGCAAGGCCGCAGAACCTTTACCCCTGGTATTGACAAAGCATCCGCATTTATAGAAGCTGAATTTGCTGCAATAGGTTTACAAACATTTAAAGGAGCCAATAATTATCGACAGGAGTTTTTTATGTACGAGGCTGTAACAGCAGCATCTAAAGTACTTATTAATGGAGAAGAGATTGCTGATTCAATGGTAGTAAGTTTTTCTTATCAACCTATTGTTGCATTAACAGAAAAGGATGCAGTGGAGGTAGTAAAAATTAGTGCAGGAGAAAAATTTACGCAAAAATTTTATCAGTATTACCAAAGCAAAAAAAACTTGTTGGTATTGGTTGATTCTTCTTTTAATAACCGAAAAGCAAACCTGCTGCAAATGGATAAAATTTCAGCAGAGTTAAACACTAACACAGTAGTTTTTGTATTTGGTGCTACTAAAACAGCGTCTAATTTTTCAATCAATAGTACCAATGCCATTGAAAAAAAGCCATTAAATAATGTGGTAGGAATATTGCAAGGCAAAAGTAAGCCTGATGAATACGTTGTTTTTTCGGGGCATTATGATCATTTAGGAACTGGCTCGCCACAAGAGGGTGTGCCACATACCGGAGCAGATTCAATCTACAATGGGGCCAATGATGATGCAGCAGGTACTACTGCTGTTATATTGCTGGCTAAATATTTTAAGCAACGTAACAACAATGAACGGTCTGTTATTTTTACAACATTCGTTGCAGAAGAAATAGGTGGCTATGGTTCACAGTATTTTTCAAAGCAATTGGCGCCGGAAAAAGTAATTGCCATGTTTAATATAGAAATGATAGGAACAGAATCAAAGTGGGGAACAAATTCCGCTTATATTACTGGTTTCGAAAAATCAAGCATGGGCGAAATATTGCAGAAAAATTTGGAGGGATCTTCTTTTACTTTTTATCCGGATCCTTACCCTGAGCAGCAGTTATTTTACCGTTCAGATAATGCAACCCTTGCCAGGCTTGGGGTTCCTGCACATACTATCTCTACCTCTAAAATGGATAATGAACCAAATTACCATACCGCCGGTGATGAAGTAGGAACGCTTGATATGAAAAATATGGCAGCAATTATACAAGCAATAGCTATAAGTTCTGGCAGTATTATCAGCGGAAAAGATACGCCTGGCAGGGTAGATACAGGCAAACTGCGTTAATAACTTTAATTAATCTTTTTTTCTAATTACAACGCTACTCACCTGGCAGGGTAGATACAGGCAAACTGAGTTAATAACGCTCTTAGTAAAAGCCTTCAAGCAAAATCATATTGGTGGTGGCCGCTTTTTGCCGGATGGCCTTTGCTACGGCATACTCATCTGAATTCCACCATTCTTTTGCCCGGGTAACCGACGGAAATTCGAGTATTACTATGCGGCCATGTTGCCAGTTGCCTTCCAATGTTTCTGCGGGTGAACCACGTACAATAAACTTTCCATCATAAGCAGCAACAGCGGCAGGCGTTAATAGCTTATAGGCTTCGTACACTTCGGTATTGTTGATGGTAATATCTACTAAAATATATGCTGACATGTTTTTATTTTTAGTAAGTAAACATGCAAGCTATAAAAAAAATCTTTTAAGAACGATCTTCCATGCCATCTTGCCAAATAATAAGAGGTTGTAATACATCCCCCAATATTTACCTGCAAATTGATTAGGCCTTTTCAAAAATTTTTATTTGATAAATTGCGTTGCTGTAACTATCAACATTAAAAAAGTGTGAATTATGTAATTTTCTACTAACATGCTATAAGAGTTATGCTTTGTAAGCGGTATATCTTTGTGGCTGTTTTTCATAGGATATTGGATTTTAAACCGGGGCTGTATTTTTATACTGGCCCTCTTTTTTTTGTGCCAGCCTCACAATTTAAGTAGGCTGTTACCGGTGGTCAAAAGCTATTCAATTGACTATTGTAATTGTTTACATTAGCTTTGTAACCATGGCAAACAATCAAGTATTTGATATCATTATTATTGGTGGAGGCCCTATAGGTTTGGCCTGTGCAATCGAAGCAAAAAGGGCTGGCCTTTCCTGTCTTGTTTTGGAAAAAGGAGCATTTGTACACTCGCTTTATAACTATCCTGTTAACATGACATTCTTTTCTACCTCCGAAAAACTGGAGATTGGTAATATTCCTTTTGTAAGTAATAATCCTAAACCAAGCCGCAACGAAGCGCTGGAATATTATAGAAGAGCAGCAATTGCTTATCAACTTAACGTACAATTATTTGAAGAAGTTTTGGATGTAAAAAAGGTTGGTGCTGAATTTAGTGTAACCACCGTTAAACAAGTGTATCAATCAAACAATATTATTATTGCTACTGGCTTTTATGACATTCCTTACCTGTTAAATGTAGCAGGAGAAAACTTGAAAAAAGTAACCCATTATTATAAAGACCCAAGCTTTTATACTTTTCAAAAAGTATTGGTAGCAGGGGCAAATAACTCCGCTGTAGATGCAGCATTAGAAACCTGGCGAAAGGGGGCAATAGTTACCATGGTTATAAGAGATAGTACTATTGGCAGCAGAGTAAAATATTGGGTAAAGCCCGATATTGAAAACAGGATTAAAGAAGGCGCCATCAAGGCATACTTTAATTCTTCTATTCACGAAATAAGGGAACAGGAAGTACTTGTTACTACTCCGGAAGGAATGGTATCTGTACCCAATGATTTTGTAATTGCAGCTACAGGGTATCAACCTAATTTGTCTTTTTTAAAACGCTTAGGTATTCAGCTTGCAGATACTGAAAATCAAACGCCTTTTTATAAGGAAGTAACTCACGAATCTAATATGGTGGGTATTTATCTTGCAGGTGTTATCTGTGGGGGAATGGATACGCATAGTTTGTTTATAGAAAATTCAAGAGAACATGCAGTAAAGATTGTAACAGATATTGTAAGCAAACAAAACTGATAGCTGTATCCTTATTCTTTTTTCAATCCAAATTTTGCGGTTTAAAGGTATAGTAGATTATTAACTACAAATTTTGGAATTCATTTTCTACATGTAAATTGATTGTTGAAGGCATCTGATTTATTGCTTATTTTTTTGAATGAATTATTTCAAATTTTATTGACCAGTTATTCAATAAAAAACTAGCTTGCTACTTATTCACCTAAACATCTTTACAATGAAACACTTTATTGCTACTGCAACTATTTGCACCTGCATTCTTTTTTTAAGTTCTTTTAATTTAATGGTTAAAACCACTACATATAAAAAAGGTTGGCAATCGTTGTTTGATGGCAAATCGCTTGCTAATTGGAGGGTAGGTGATAATGCTGCCAGCTTTAGGATAGAGGATGGAATGATTGTGGCAAATGGTGATGTTGCTCATTTGTTTTACAATGGCGACATAAACAACCATGTGTTTAAAAACTTTGAATTTAAAGCACAGGTTATGACAACAGCAGAATCTAATTCCGGCATTTATTTTCATACAGATTTTCAGCAGGGCGGCTGGCCGGCAAAGGGTTATGAAGCACAGGTTAATAACTCCCATACCGATTGGAGAAGAACAGGCAGCTTATATGGAATACAAGATGTAAAAGAAGTATTGGTGAAAGACAACGAGTGGTACACAGAGCATATCATAGTAAAGGGTAAGCATATCATCATAAAAATAAATAGTACAACCGTAGTTGATTATACGGAGCCCAATACTGTAGAACGAAGTGCAGGTGAGGCTTTGCGCAAATTGTCAACCGGTACTTTTGCTTTGCAGGCCCACGATCCTATAAGCAAAGTTTACTTTAAAGATTTAATGGTAAAAATATTGCCAGACTGAGAAAAATTTTATTTTTTGTTATTAAATTACAGGCTTACCAAACCTGGTATGCTTACAAATCAATAACTAAATTTTATTTGGGTGTATTGCAAATTAACGTAGCGTATAGTAGTTGGCGAGGATAACAACCACGGCATGGGTAAGGACATCAACTTTGGCCTGGGTGAGGATACTAACCACGGCCTGTGTAAGGACAGTAACTTTGGCCTAGCATGCGTCAGGTGTCCGACCAACCGAAATAAGGAGCAACAATTTCAACTACCCCTTTCATTTTACAATACAAACAATAGAATCAATAATATGGAACTTCCATTGATAAAAGTCATCAACGCCGCTGTACCATTGGCGCAAGGAGAAGCAGCTTTGATACTATCTTATTTTACAAAAAAGAGGTATAAAAGAAACGACCTGTTGATACGTGAAGGTGAGTTGGCACCGGCAATTTTTTTTGTAGAAAAAGGAGGTCTTCACCTGTTTTATAATGATGAAGATGGCAATGAAAGAAGCTGTGATTTTATATTTGAAAATGAGTTTATTTCCGACATGCTTAGTTTTTCTAAAAAAATACCTGCTGCCTGTTTTATAAAGGCGCTGGAACCTACAGTTTGTTATGTAATAACGTCTGCAGATTTTACAGAATTATTGGACTACTCACCTGCTACCAAGGCGTTTTATAGCATTATTGTAGCGCAGGTAGCTGCTGAAGGCATTCGGAGAACCAAATCGCTGCAATCATCCTCACCCGAAAAAATGTTTTTAGCCTTGCTGGAACACCGGCCAAATATTTTTCAGCGGGTACCGCAGCGCTGCATAGCTCAATACCTTGGCATAGCCCCGGAAAGCCTGAGCCGTATAAAGAAAAGGATGCTGACCCTTACAAAATCTTAACCCGGGTTATTGTTTTGCTGCTGCAGGTTGGGGTAGCTTTGCATAAAAAAATTATATGCAAACAATATTAGGATCCGGTGGTGCCATAGGTTTATTGCTGGCAAAAGAACTAATGAAGTACACAGATAAGGTTCGCCTTGTGGCAAGAAATCCAGAAAAAGTAAATGATACAGATGAGCTTTTTAAAGCTGATTTAACCAATGCCGGTGAGGTGCTAAAATCGGTGGAAGGATCAGAAGTGGTTTACTTATGTGTGGGATTACCTTACCAGTTAAAAGTATGGCAGCAACAATGGCCTGCTGTTATGCAAAATACCATCATTGCCTGCAAACACCACAAGGCCAAACTGGTTTTTATCGACAATGTGTATTTGTATTCCCAGGATGCTATACCTCACATGACAGAACTATCGCCGATGGATCCTCCGAGCCAAAAAGGAAAAATCCGATTGCAGATTGTACAAATACTGATGGATGAAGTAGCCAAAGGAACCCTTACTGCATTGATTGCAAGAAGTGCTGATTTTTATGGACCTGATGTAAAAACGAGTGCGCTTAAAATAAGTGTATTTGATAATTTTCAAAAAGGGAAAAAAGCCATGTGGCTTTCCGATGCCACCAAACTTCATTCCTTTACTTACACACCAGATATTGCAAAAGCCTTAGCCCTGCTGGGCAATACTGCCGATGCCTATGGACAGGTTTGGCATTTGCCAACATCAACCGAAAAAATAACCGGTGTTGATTTTATCAACATGATTGCCGCAGAAATGAAGGTAAAACCAGCATATAATACCCTCTCTAAATTTATGCTAAGCTTGCTCGGATTGTTTATGCCCATATTAAGGGAATTAAAAGAAATGCAGTATCAGAATGACCAGGATTATTTTTTTGACAGCAGTAAATTTCAACGGCGGTTCGGTTTAACGCCAACAAGTTATGCGGATGGCGTGAATCAAATTGTGAAAGCGATATAGTGGAATTATTGATACCCTGTTATAAAACAAGTTGCTGTTGTTGCTGAAAAGAATTAACATTTTCCTGTGTTTTATTAATATTGACCGGGATACTTTTATAAAGTAATTCTCGTTAATTATTTATATCTTTTTGTTAATCTTAATATCCATTATCCATCAGCTCAACTATCCTTTCGTGAAAAACCTATTGGTTATTATTCTAATAATACTACTATCCGCATGTAAAAAAGAAACAGTAGAAATTATGCCTCCAACACAAGATTCTGTTGTTACGGCGCTACCTGTTTACAAAAGTTATACTATTTTAAAAGGTGCTCATTATTGCAGGGAGAGTAGTATCAAATTATTTTCCGGTAATGATATTAACTTTAGAGTAAAATTTAGCAATTCCGCCATGTACAAAACATTGGAAACAGAAAACCAGGGCGATGTAAATAAATTATATGGTTTTTCTGAGGGCATTGATAACCATCTTAACAGTGCAAGAATTGGCTGGAACTGGCAAAACAATGCCCTACGTTTGTATGCATACACGTACGCAAACGGTGTAAGAAATTCTAAAGAAATTTCAACTGTAGTTATTGGAGAAGCTATAGACTTAAGCATTGGTATTGCTGCAAATAAATACCTGTTTAAAGCAGGTGAAAAAAAGCTGGAGCTTCCAAGGGCATTAAGTAGTGCAACTGTAGCAGGCTACTGGCAATATCCATACTTTGGTGGCGATGAAGTAGCACCACATACTGTTTGTATTGAAATTATGGATATAGGAGGGTAGGTAATTAGCAATTTTACACTTAACGTGTTTGTTGCCAACATTTTCTGTAACAAAGGCTGGTACATTTTATGTAAGAGTTGATTTGAATGATTGTATGGCCATTGATACCATTGTGGTAATGTAACAACACCTACCAAAAATAATGCAATTTAATTATTACAAATATGGATAGTAATTCCATAGGGGTTGAATTTGAATAGCCACCGGTGCAACTCATCAGTATACAGACTGATGTTTAATCCTGTCAACCACACAGGAGTTATATAGCGTTATATTCACCTGTATATTGACGTAAAATGGAACTAAACTTAATTAGAGATATTTACTTTGATAATTATGTTCAACCCTTGCAGGGTTGGCTATTCGTATGATTTATACTGTTCCGTCCATGGGTTTCACCCATGGCTATTCAAATTGAACCCCTTCAGGGTTTACTATTTGTATGACTTTATAATGTTCCGTCTATGGGTTTCACCCATGGCTATTCAAATTGAACCCCTTCAGGGTTGGCTATTTGTATGATTTTATAAATGTTCTTTCCAAGGGTTTCACCATCGTCTACTCAAATTGAACTCCTTGCAGAGTTGGCTATTTTTATGATTTTATAAATGTTCTTTCCATGGGTTTCAATCACGTCTACTCAAATTGAATCCCTTTCAGGGTAGGTCATTTGTATGATTTTATAATGTTCCGTACATGGGTTTTACCCATGGCTATTCAAATTGAACCCTGAAGGGTCAAATGCCCTGGATATTAAGTTGCATTTCTACAATAATTCAGGGCAGAAAATTTCGGAGGGATATTTTATTAAAAAAAAAGCTTGCAGATAAACTGGTTGTTAAGGTAAAAAATACTACCAAACTTTACTTTAGTTTGTATTTGATATCAACGATTAAAAAGAAGTTGTAATGAGAAAATTGATAAAATAAATTACCATTATAAAAAAGGCTGATGCGTATTGGAAGCCTGTGAACAAATTATATTTATTTCAATAATCAAAAACAACCTGGTGGAACCTATAGTTGGCTTTTGCAATACTATGACAGATTGGGTAGAAAATCTGCAATGCAAAAGGGAACAGTTTTGCTGATTAGGTAACGATTGTTTGGTAAAAGCCCAATAAAGAAATACTGATCAATGGCTGCCGGATGGAAGCGGTAGCCCCGACGAAGGAGGGCTACAAGCGTACAGCCGGAACAAGTGTTGAAACAAGTGCAAATGCCCAAAGCCCCTCATAAAAAATCTCTTTTTTTAAGCACACAAGTTTCCGCTACCTTCAAAATAAAATTGCTTCCTATGCCAAAATATATTCTTGCACTCGATCAGGGAACTACCAGTTCCCGTGCTATTATTTTTAATTATGCCGGCGAAATTATTGCCACTGCACAAAAGGAATTTACACAAATTTTTCCGCAGCCGGGTTGGGTAGAACACGACCCGGTGGAAATATGGAGTACCCAGCTTGGGGTGGCTGTAGAGGCCATCAGCATGGCGGGATTACATACTGAAGATATTGCGGCCATTGGCATTACTAACCAGCGGGAAACCACGGTGGTATGGGAACGGGCTACTGGCAAGCCCATCTATAATGCCATTGTGTGGCAAGACAGGCGGACGGCTGCCTTTTGTGATGAACTGAAAGCGAGGGAGGTAGAAAACCTGATTCGCAACAAAACAGGATTGGTAATTGATTCTTATTTCAGCGGCACAAAAATCAGGTGGATACTAGACAATGTACCCGGTGCAAAAGAAAAGGCCGGCCGTGGTGAATTGTGCTTTGGTACCATTGATACATGGCTGCTTTGGAACCTCACCAACGGGCAGGTGCATGCTACAGATGTAAGCAATGCAAGCAGAACCATGCTGTGTAATATCAATACCTGCCAGTGGGATGGAGAGTTGCAGGATATTCTCGGCGTGCCGGGTAACATGCTGCCCACCATTAAAAGCAGCAGTGAAATATATGGCTATACGGCTGGTAATTTCAGCAATACACGCATACCGATTGCGGGCATTGCCGGCGACCAGCAAAGTGCATTGTTTGGCCAGCTTTGTACCCAACCCGGCATGGTAAAAAATACCTACGGCACCGGTTGTTTTATGTTGATGAATACCGGAGAAAATCCGGTACGTAGCAGCAATCATTTACTAACCACTGTGGCGTGGAAAGTGAATGGTATTACGCAGTATGCACTGGAAGGCAGTGTGTTTATTGCAGGTGCAGTGGTGCAATGGCTGAGGGATGGATTGGGCATTATAAAAACTGCTGCTGATGTAGAAGCATTGGCCAAACACGCAGATAGCAATGGAGGTGTTTACATGGTGCCGGCATTTACTGGTTTGGGTGCACCGCATTGGAAACAGGATGCAAGAGGAACCATCACCGGTATTACAAGAGGCACAACCGCTGCACATATAGCGAGGGCTGCGGTAGAAAGTATTGCCTACCAAACCATGGATGTGCTGCAGGCAATGGAAAGCGATTCGGGTATCTACATTAAAGAATTAAGGGTGGATGGTGGTGCTACGGCCAATGATTTACTGATGCAGTTTCAAAGCGATGTGATGAATACCAAAGTGCTAAGGCCGGTGATAACTGAAACTACTGCATTGGGTGCTGCTTATCTGGCCGGCCTGGCAGTGGGCTTTTGGCCAGGTATTGAAGCCCTGCAGGAGCAATGGCAGGTGCAGCAAATGTTTAATCCTGCAATGGGAGAAGCGGAAAGGGCAACACTGAAACAAGGCTGGGATAAAGCAGTGCGGCTGACGATTAGTGAGTAATTGTTGATCCTGGAATAAAAATGTTCTAAATGAAAACAAGCTGATTTTTTGTTGGTATAATTTTTATAAAAATAACAGCTTAAACAGCAATAACTCATCTCTTTAAAACATAGGGTAGTTAAATAAAAACGTATAAGCCTCCAACTGTAAAATCATTTGGAAGGAGTGCGTTAAATTGAAAAAAAAGATCATGTGCCAAACTGTATTAATCAGGTAAACGGAGGTAATCAGTTTGAAAAAACCGCAACAATATTCATGAACCGCAACGAATCTATACAACAAATTACTACCACAGCCCATTGGGATATTATCATTATTGGAGGTGGTGCAACCGGACTTGGTTGTGCAGTGGATGCAGCTAGTCGTGGTTACAAAACCCTGTTGCTGGAGAAATATGATTTTGCAAAAGGCACTAGCAGCCGGGCTACTAAATTGGTACATGGTGGCGTAAGATACCTTGCTCAAGGCAATATTCGTTTGGTTAGAGAAGCCTTGCAGGAAAGAGGACGCTTGTTAAAAAATGCACCGCATATTTGCCATACCCTTGCCTTTGTAGTACCATCTTTTAAATGGTGGCAAAAATGGTATTATGGCTTTGGATTATGGCTGTATGAATGGTTGAGTGCTGCATTAAGTGTAGGCCCTACCAAACTACTGTCAAAAAAAGGTGCTTTGAGAAACCTGCCCGATTTAGCTGCCGAAAAATTGAATGGCGGTGTGTTGTATTTTGATGGTCAGTTTGATGATACAAGGCTGGCCATTAACCTTGCACAGACGGCAACAGAGCAGGGTGCAACGGTTATAAATTATTGTGGTGTTTCAGATTTTATTAAGCAGGGTAAAAAAATAATTGGTGTAAAAGCAAGGGACGAACTTACGGGTAATGAATATGGTATTTCAGGTAAGGTTGTGATAAATGCCACGGGGGTATTTGCAGATGAATTGCTGCAACTGGCAGAGGGACATAAGGAGAAAACTATTGCCCCGTCTCAGGGGATACACCTTGTGGTGGAAAAGCATTTTTTTAGAGGTAATGCTGGTTTAATGATACCTAAAACAGATGATGGGCGTGTATTATTTGCTATACCCTGGCATGATAAATTATTGTTGGGTACAACTGATACGCCGGTTGAAAAAATTACTACCGAACCCAAACCGCTTAAAGCTGAAATTGATTTTGTGCTTCAGCATTTCAACAGGTATTCATCAACCAAAATTAATTACAGTGATGTGTTGAGTGTTTTTGCCGGACTGCGGCCTTTGGCAAAATCTGGCAACGTAAAAAAGACGGCGGTGATGCCGAGAGATCATCATATTGCGGTGCTGCCGTCAGGGCTTGTGCATGTAACGGGTGGTAAATGGACCACCTATCGAAGCATGGCTGAACATGTGGTGGACAAGGCTTTTCAGTCTGCTGGATTAGCAAAAATTGCCTGCAAAACAAGCTGTCTTTCTATTCATGGGGCTTCACCCATTAATGAAGATTCGCCGCTCTCTATTTATGGTAGTGATGCTCCGGCTATCCAATTGCTAATCAATTCAAATACTAACTTGTCTCAACAAATTCATCCTGCCTATTCATATACATTAGCAGAGGTGGATTGGATGATGGAACATGAAATGGCCATAACAGTAGAAGATGTTTTGGCAAGACGAACCCGGTTGCTGTTTTTAGATGCCAAAGCTGCAATAGAAGCAGCACCTTTAGTGGCAAGGTTTATGGCTGCTAAAAATAGTGAAAATGAACAATGGGTACTTGAGCAGCTTACACATTTTACCGCTTTGGCAAAAGGTTATTTGGTGTAAGTTGAATGAAGATTTTTTGTGGATTATAATTGTTTATGGAGGTGGGTTCATAGAAAATAGCAACAACTCATTTTAGTAAGCTTTTTAATTATCTACCACCTCCCTGCGCCATCACCATTTTCTTTCTTTCACCAATCTGTTGCCGCCACATAGCATAGTACAAACCTTTTTCTGTGAGTAAATTTTCATGCGTACCAGTTTCTACCACATCACCTTTTTCCAGTACATAAATTCTGTCTGCATGCATGATGGTACTCAGGCGGTGAGCAATTAAAATGGTGATTTGCTCTTTGGCACTCGAAATAGATTTGATGGTATTGGTAATATCTTCTTCCGTTAAAGAATCGAGTGCAGAAGTAGCTTCGTCAAATATTAATAAGTTGGGTTTGCGGAGCAATGCCCTCGCAATAGAAAGTCGTTGTTTTTCTCCTCCCGATAATTTTAAGCCGCCTTCACCAATCATGGTATCAAGGCCTTTTTCTGCTCTTGCTACCAGGTTGGTGCAAGATGCTTTTTCCAATACATCCTTAAGCTCGGTATTAGTAGCGGTGGGGTTAACAAACAACAGGTTTTCTTTAATGGTACCACTAAATAAATTGGTATCCTGCGTTACAAAACCTATTTGGTTGCGAAGGTCATCAAAATTAATTTCCGTTTCATCAAGCCCGTTGTATTCAATCTTTCCCTCCTGCGGACGATACAAGCCTACCAGCAATTTCATCAAGGTAGATTTACCGCTGCCGCTAGGCCCAACAAAGGCAATGGTTTCACCAATTTTAACATTAAAGGCAATTTTATCTATGGCTTTATGGCTAGCGGTATTGTGTTTAAAACTTACACTTTTAAAAGCCAGTTCATGTATGCTGCCCAACGTTTTGGGCTTATCAGGTGTAGATTCGGGGGCCTTTGTCATCAGGTTATCAAAATTATTTAGCGAAGCCTCAGCCTCCCGGTACGAGAGAATGATATTGCCAATTTCCTGTAGCGGCCCAAAAATAAAAAAGGAGTAAAACGTAAGGGTAATCACTTCGCCGGCAGTTAATTTATCCTGAAAAACCAGCCATAGCAAAGTAAACATAATAAGCTGCCGCAGCAGGTTTACAAAAGTACCCTGTATAAAACTAAGGGTACGAATGCTCTTTACTTTACGCAATTCAAGGTCAAGAATTTTATAGGTATTATTGTTTAGCCGGCCAATTTCCTGGTTAGTTAATCCAAGGCTTTTTATTAATTCAATATTCCTCAACGACTCGGTGGTAGTACCTGCCAAAACAGTGGTTTCTTTCACAATATTTTTTTGGATAGCCTTTATTTTTTTGCTCAGCAAACTTGTTAGCAGTGCCAGCACCAGCATGCCACCTAAATAAATTGGCATAATAGACCAATGTAATTTGGCGGCATAAACAGATACAAAAATAATACCCACCAGCATACCAAACAGTATGTTGATGAAGGAAATTATAAAGCGTTCCGTATCTGTCCGCACCTTGCTAAGGATAGATAAAGTTTCGCCGCTGCGTTGGTCCTCAAATTCCTGGTAGGGCAGTTTCATAGAATGTTGCAATCCATCGGTAAATATTTTGGCGCCAAATTTTTGTACAATCACATTCCCAAAATAATCCTGAAACGCTTTGGCAATGCGGCTTATCATGGCCACACTAATCAAAATACCCAACATTCCCAATACGCCCCATACAAATTCGCTTTGTGTACGGGTGCCGGTTACATGAAACACTTTGGTGTCATCGTAATAGCCGGTTTGTTTTGGATGCGCCGCAAAATTATCTACCAGTTTACCAAAATAATAAGGATCCAGCATAGAAAATACCTGGTTGATGGCTGCTAGCAAAAGCGCCAGTAAAATCAGCCCTTTATATGGCTTCAGGTATTGTAGTAATATTTTCATTGAAATAACTTTATTGATGTTTGCACTTTAATAGGCTAGAAGATAGCAAAATATGTACGAGGTTGCTTTTGGTGACAAGATTGCAGTGAGGCTAAAAAAAGAAATACGATTTTGGGCTATCAACTGTAGAAGCTTTGTTGTGCTTCAGTTCCGGCTTTCGCTGCAAGCCCCTTACTATGTTACGGGGCTTTCCCCCTCTGAACGGCAATCAGAACGATTCATTAAGGTGAAACATACAGCCGGGCGGGTGCTCATCCGGCATCCCCAGGGCGGTAGAATCTTTTTTGGGCATTTATTACGGCATAGGTATAAGCAATCTTGTAAACTAACACTAGCCCCTCCAATCAAATGGAATAAGAACCTTGCAAAAGAATAGACATCTTAAAACAGCAGCAACCAATTCCCCTCCAATAGAGTTTAATAATAATTTTATAAAATTAGTCATCTTAAAACAGCAGCCGCCAATTTTCCTCCCTTGGAGGGGCTAGGGGTGGTTTAATACTGTGGAGGGTAATGGTTAATCCTATTTCTTCACAGTACTAGTCTTTGCGGCTTTAAAAATCATCCCCAAACAAAATAAGTAACAAGCCTTTTTTTATATGTAATACTTATGATGCTTGTATATTTCTGTAACATGAATCTTGCATGCCTGCATTTTATTGCAGTAACTAAAAAATATGGATTAGTAACAAAGAGACACAGGGCAGGAACCCTGCGCCTGATAAGAAACCAGCGGGAGACTTCGAGCAGAAGGAAGCAGTCATCTTAAAACAGCAGCCGCCAATTCCCCTCCCTTGGAGGGGCTAGGGGTGGTTTAATACTGCGTCGGGTAATGGTTAATCCTATTTCTTCACAGTACTAGTCTTTGCCGCCTTAAAAATCATCCCCAAACAAAATAAGTAACAAGCCTTTTTTATCTGTGATACTTATAATGCTTGTAAATTCTTGTAACGTGAATCAGTAATGCCTGCATTTTATTGCAGCAGCCAAAAATTATGGATTAGTAACAAAGAGACACAGGGCAGGAGCCTTGCGCCTAATCGGTTTCTTGATGCTATACTTTTGCCAGGTAATTAATTTTGATCTACATTTATAAGCAGTTACAAATACAGTGTGGTATGAAAAATTTAACGACTTCGTCTGTTGACCGAAAAAACATTCTCAACAATAATATTGCTATAAAGGCGGTATATGACCAGGTTGGTTTTGTGGGGGTAATGTTTGAAGGTAAATTTCGCTTTACAAAACAACAGGTGGCGCAATACTTTGAAGTAGACATCCGGACCGTTGAGCGTTTATTGGAAGAACATAGCCAGGAATTGGCAAACAGCGGTTATGAAGTATTTTCAGGGTTGCGTTTAAAGAGATTAAAAGACGGTTTTGATGCCACCGACATCCATGTCGGTCACATGTCGCAACTCCTTGATAATGAAACCATTGCCAGTAGAGCAAGTAATGCAGGAATCTTTACTTACAAGGCTTTTTTAAATATAGGGATGTTATTAAGCAATTCTGATAAAGCAAAAGCATTGCGCTCGGCTATTTTAGATATTGTAATTGATGTATTGAATAGAAAACTTGGTGGCAGTACAAAATATATCAATCAGCGGGAAGAAGATTTTTTGCCCAGTGCTTTACGGGAGCACAACTATCGAAAAGCTTTTACAAATGCCCTTGACGAGTACCTCACGGAAAATAAATTTAAATACGGGCAATTAACTGATAAAATCTATAAAAGTATATTCAGGGAAAATGCCAAAGAATATAGACAGGTATTAAAATTAACTACAAAGGAAAGTGTTCGGGGCACCATGTATTCGGAAATATTAGACCTGATTGCAAGTTATGAAAACGGGTTCTCCGATTATTTAAAAAGGAATTTTGAAACGAAAAAAACTAAACTTTCTCTCTCTCAGGCCCATCTTGTTTTTAATGAGTATGAAGCAT
Organism: Chitinophagales bacterium; assembly: GCA_038234405.1. Lineage (GTDB taxonomy): Bacteria > Bacteroidota > Bacteroidia > Chitinophagales > Chitinophagaceae > Ferruginibacter. The sequence goes on along the minus strand of JBBQTZ010000008.1, from coordinate 11,299 downwards.
TAACGCAAGCGATTTATGATCCGTTTAGAGAAAAAGCACGGTTGTTAATGGCGAGTAGGGATATGGCCTTTAGAGAAGCGCTACACGAAAAACTGAAAGAATATGTAAATGAAGTGAGCGCTGTCGATTTTGAAAAGTTTCTGGGTGAACGAAGTCAGTCTTTAGATAAGTTATTAGAAGAAAATAAGGAGGTTTTTAAACGCCTAAAAGACAGGTAATATGAAACTGAATTATTTTGAGGCGCTACATGCAATTAATACGCATTTAAAAATTATACGAATGTCGGGGGGCACTTTAGGCGTTAAAAATTTGGGCAATATTGAAAGTCCGATAGAACATATTCAAAACGATGATTATTATCCCGCCTTTGAAGACAAGTTAACCCACCTTGTTTTTAGCATTAATAAATTTCATGCATTTAATGATGGAAATAAAAGGTCATCAATAGCGCTGGGGTTATTTTTTATCTTGATAAATGGGTTAGATGTTTTTGCCGATAAGTTTGTAATAGAAATGGAAAATATTGCTGTTGCAGTAGCAGACAACCTGATAGATAAAGAAATGTTGTCCGAAATCATTTTTTCATTAATTAATGAAGAAGATTACAGCGAAGAATTAAAGCTGAAAATAATAAACGCCTTATCACAGGTTATTCCAAATTCCGAATGGGAAGAAAATGGAAATGGCTTAAATTTTTATTTAAACCTATTTTAACCCTCATGCCCATAAAAGTCCACACCCAACTTGCTTTTAAAGAAGCCATTGAAAATGTTTTACTACAGTCTGGTTGTATAAAAGGCAATACGACCGATTACAACAAAGATTTTGTATAGATGAAAAGTTGCTGTTTGCTTTTTTACAAAACACCAGCCAGCTAAATGAGAAAAGTCGGCTGCCAGTTCCCCTCCCTTGGAAGGGCTAGGGGTGGTTTAATACTGCGGCGGGTAATGGTTAATCCTATTTCTTCACAGTACTAGTTTTTGCTACTTTAGAAATCATCCCCAAACACACTTTGTAACAAGCCTTTTTTATCTGTGATAAACTATGGTGCTTGTATATTTCTGTATTGTGAATCTTGCATGCCTGCATTTTATTGCAGCAGCTAAAAAATATGGATTAGTAACAAGGAGACACAGGGCAGGAGCCCTGCGCCTGATAAGAAACCAGCGGGAGACTTCGAGCAGAAGGAAGCAGTCATCTTAAAACAGCAGCCGCCAATTCCCCTCCTTTGGAGGGGCTAGGGGTGGTTTAATACTGTGGCGGGTAATGGTAATCCTATTTCTTCACAGTACTAGTCTTTGCCGCTTTAAAAATCATCCCCAAACAAACTAAGTAACAAGCCTTTTTTATTTGTGATACTTATAATGCTTGTAAATTCTTGTAACGTGAATCAGTAATGTCTTCATTTTATTGCAGTAGCTAAAAAATATGGATTGGTAACAAAGAGACACAGGGCAGGAGCCCTGCGCCTGATAAGAAACCAGCGGGAGACTTCGAGCAGAAGGAAGCAGTCATCCTATAACAGCAGCCGCCAGTTCCCCTCCCTTGGAAGGGCTAGGGGTGGTTTAATACTGTGGAGGGTAATGGTAATCCTATTTCTTCACAGTACTAGTCTTTGCCGCTTTAAAAATCATCCCCAAACAAAATAAGTAACAAGCCTTTTTTTATATGTAATACTTATGATGCTTGTATATTTCTGTATTGTGAATCTTGCATGCCTGCATTTTATTGCAGCAGCTAAAAAATATGGATTAGTAACAAAGAGGCACAGGGCAGGAGCCCTGCGCCTGATAAGAAACCAGTGGGAGACTTCGAGCAGAAGGAAGCAGTCATCTTAAAACAGCAGCCGCCAATTCCCCTTCTTTGGAGGGGTTAGGGGTGGTTTAATACTGCGGAGGGAAATGGTAATCCTATTTCTTCACAGTACTAGTCTTTGCCGCTTTAAAAATCATCCCCAAACAAAATAAGTAACAAGCCTTTTTTATTTGTGATACTTATAATGCTTGTAAATTCCTGTAACGTGAATCAGTAATGTCTTCATTTTATTGCAGTAGCTAAAAAATATGGATTGGTAACAAAGAGACACAGGGCAGGAGCCCTGCGCCTGATCGGGTCTATCATTTAGGTGCATCATTAAAAGACCCAGGCAAAAAATGCTTTGCTTTTTCTAAATTGGATAAAGCATCGGTAAAAATATTTTAACATCAATATTGGAACTGATATGAAAACATCAAAAAAAACTATATAAAACGACCATCTCTTCAACATTGAAATTAGTATTACCAGCGGCTTACTTTACTCTTCTATGCCTACACCACTTTTAAGTAGTTCTCCAAATAAATAATATCCCCTTTGGATTGAATTGAATGTATTGGCACTTTGCCATAGAAGGAAGCCCAGCCACTAAATGTACTCGGCGGGCCAATAATACCATTGCAGGCGGCAAGGCAATAAAGGTCGGTTATAAAATGTCTTGCTCCGGTTATCAGCAGCAGTTCTTTGGGGTAACTTTCTTTTTTTACTGGCTCGTTAGAGCAGATGATAAAGGCGCAGGTTTTGCCAATGGCTTTATTTTGTACCACCAGTTGCATCATTTTATCGGCATATACTTCATCAGTAAAAAAATATTTTCCGCCTTCGTGTAAGGCATAATCGCCCCGGCGGATATGAACGCCGTAAACTTTATCTGCCTGTGCTTTTGCTGCTGTAATGATCTTTGCTACTTCTTGTGCATATTGCTGAACCGGTGCAAAAAATAGCCGTAGTTTTTCATCATGTTTAGCAAAGTTTTCTGCATCTCTAAAACCCCAACCTTGCACCAACACATGGTTGGTTTGGGCATCTTTTACAAAGGCCGGATTATTAAGATTATAAGCCAATCCTTTTTTATCATGGGTCGTAAAAATGCGGTACAAAACATACCAGGGCGTTCTTGTAAAAAGCGAGTGCGTAATATCTGTAAAAAGCCTGGCGCTTCTTCTTATGAGCTGTGTTTTTAGCGGACTGTTGGTAAACTTGCTGCTGATGGGATACCCATTAAAATTGTTGCTGGCAGTGGCAATAAAGTAAGGCTCAAACTCATCAAATTCAGGATTAACAAGCGTGTATTTATATTCAATACTATTGGCAATTAAATGTGCAAACGATACAATGCGATTGGCTAACTGACCTCCTTTGTAATTGTTTAATACCATTGTTTCTTATTTCGGTTGGCCTTGATATTTGTATTGCAATTAAGTTGTTGGGTTTAAGTAAACGGATTAAAATAATACAATGCTGTTACATCAGATTGTGTAGTAAAAGCTGTATAAAGATATGCTGTAAAAGAGTGATCATTTATTTCTTTTATCAAAAGAAATAAATAGCAAAATCATATTTGCCAATGAAGCTAAATAGATATTCAATAGCCGGGTTCAATAAAATCTGGTGGCAGTCAATTTGCCAATTTTATTTAATGAGATTAGATTTGATAGTTTTGCATTTGCAACCTTCGTTTTGGGGGTTGAATTTTATAAAATTAATTAGCAGGAATGTCGAATAATACAGCGTTGGTTTCTATTGCAATGGCAACGTACAATGGGGAGAAATATTTGAAAGAGCAATTAGACAGCTTGTTGCAGCAAACCTGGCCTGCCATTGAAATTGTGATAACCGATGATTGTTCAAAAGACAATACTGTAAACATTATCAGGGAATACCAGCAGCAGCACGCTTCCATTTTTTTATACCAGAATGACCAAAATAAAGGCGTTACCAAAACATTTGAAATTTCCATAGAGCATTGTGGTGGAGCCTACGTTGCACTCTGCGACCAGGATGATATTTGGGAGCTGGATAAAATTGCTACGCTGGTAAGTGCATTGGGTAAAGAAGATGCGGTGTATTCCAATTCATTGCTGGTAGATCAGGATGGCCAATCGCTGGGAAAAGATTTTAAGCAGGTAATGAACATGCAATCTTATTACTCCGGCGCTCCGTTTTTGCTGGCCAACTGCATACCAGGCCATACCTTGCTGGTAAAGGCTCACTTTATGAAAAAAATTCTACCCCTGCCTCCGGCCTTATTTTTTGATAACTGGATCAGCTTTTGTGCAGCAAGTAATAATGGTGTAAAATATGTGGACAGGTGCCTGGTAAAGTACCGTCAGCACGAAACCAATACGGTTGGTGTAAGAAAAATGCGTAAAAATAATAAACAGGAAAGCAGCAAAGAACTGTTTGACAGAAAGTTGCATGAGTTGAAAGTTTTTGAAACAGCGCCTATTGCTTCTGCCGAAACAAAAACTATTTTGCATACCATGATTGGCCTTTTTACACCGGGATGGAGCCTGCGCCGAAGCCTGTTTTTTTTTAGCAATATGGATGCTATTTTAGTAGTAAAAAATAAACCTTACTATCGCAAGGTTTTTTATTGTATCAAAATGTTTTTTAAGGCTAATTATTAATCCCGGTAAGCAAATACATTGATGGCCATGTCCATATTTTCGCAGGCATAATTTCGTTCCATAAAGGGCCTTTTCATAGAAAATGATTCTTTTAAATGATACCGAAAGCCAGCTTTTTTTAGCATAGCAAGCAAATCATCTAACTGTTGTTCTTTATTGATAAAACTATGGTATTCTACAAAAAGATGTTCTATGTTTTTTAATAGATGTTCGCAACTTTTCAATACCGTAAATTCCGCTCCCTCAATATCCATTTTAAGCATGTCCACTTTTTTGTTCATAAAATCTGCCAGCCGCAGGGTTTCTATCAGCGTGGGTTGCTGCTTACTAAACACATTGGTTACGCTGCCGCCCATACCTTTATCTGTAAAAAATTTAAGGGTAGTTTCACTCTCCCAAACTGCTTTTTTATAAGCTGTTACATTTTTAAGACCAAATGAGGTAATATTTTTTTGGAGCACTTCGTAAATAGCTTCTTCAGGTTCAAAAGCCACTATGTTTGCATTGGGATACAGTTTAGAAAAATAGTAAACACTCAATCCTAAATTGGCTCCGCAATCAATAATGTAAGGCTTACTGCTACTGCTTTTAAACTCATACATTTTGTTTACCACCAGCTCTTGCCAGGTATCGTAAAAGCAACGGGCATCATGAAAAGAAAAGTCTTTTTCATCTACTTTAATGCTGCCCTTTACGCCATACTTTTCTTTCAATAAATCTTCAATAGGTGTGTTGTTAAATATTTTTTCTACTGCCTTTTTTTTATTAAAAAACTGTAACATAAATAGTGGTTGATAATTTTTTATGATGCATAATACGTTTAACCCGCCCATCCTTCTCTATCCAAACTCCGGTACTGAATAGCTTCTGCAATATGCTCTGCTTTTATATCGGCACTGCCGCCTAAGTCTGCAATGGTTCGGCTTACCTTTAATATTCTGTCGTAGGCCCGGGCAGAAAGATTGAGTTTTTCCATAGCAATTTTCAACAGATTCTGGCAGGCATTATTGATTACACAAACCTCTTTCAATGTTTTGCTGCTCATTTGTGCATTGGCATATACGCCCTCAATGTCCTTGTATCTTTCTTCCTGTATTTCTCTTGCTTTTATAACCCTTACTCTAATAGATTCACTTTTTTCATACTGTACCGTGGAGGATAATTCGCTAAAAGCAACCGGCGTAACTTCTACATGCAAATCAATTCTATCCAGCAGCGGACCAGATATTTTGTTGAGGTATTTTTGTACAGCACCCGGTGGGCAGGTGCATTGTTTATCCGGGTGATTAAAGTAGCCGCAAGGGCAGGGGTTCATGCTTGCTATCAGCATAAAACTTGCCGGAAAATCCATGGCAACTTTCGCCCTGCTGATGGTTACTTTTCTTTCTTCCATCGGCTGCCGCATTACTTCCAATACAGTGCGTTTAAACTCTGGCAGTTCATCTAAAAACAACACACCATTATGTGCCAGCGAAATTTCGCCGGGTTGCGGTATGCCGCCGCCACCAACTAAAGCTACATCCGAAATAGTATGGTGCGGCGACCGGTAAGGCCGTTTTGATATCAACGTTGCATTTTCCGGTAACTTACCAGCAACGCTATGAATTTTGGTTGTTTCCAAAGCCTCTTGTAAACTAAGCGGTGGCAGAATGGTAGGTAAACGCTTTGCCAGCATGGTTTTGCCAGCGCCGGGCGGACCAATTAAAATGGCATTGTGCCCGCCAGCAGCAGCTATTTCCAATGCCCGCTTTATGTTTTCCTGTCCTTTTACATCGCAAAAATCTATATCAAAATCGCTTTGAGCATAGGCGAATTCTTCTCTCGTATTTACAATAACCGGCTCGAGGTAGGTTTCGTCTTCAAAAAATTTGATTACATCATTCAGGTGCGTTACACCATATACTTTCAGGTTGTTTACCATGGCAGCTTCCCTCGCATTTTGCTGCGGTACTATCAGTCCCTTAAAATTTTCTTTACGTGCTTGTATGGCAATGGGCAATGCGCCTTTTATAGATCGTACATCGCCGTTTAAACTAAGCTCACCCATAATTACATAATCGGATAATTTTTCAGGGTTTTGCAACTGATCGCTTGCACCCAACGTGCCCATCGCAATGGGAAGGTCAAATGCAGTCCCGCTTTTTCTAATATCCGCCGGCGCCAGGTTTACAATCAGCCTGGTACGGGGCATAAAATAACCGTTGTCTTTCATTGCACTCTCTACCCTTAGCATACTTTCTTTTACCGCACTATCAGGCAAACCAACAATTACTGCCTCGGATTTACCTTGGTTGTTGATGTTAACTTCCACAGCAATAGTGATAGCTTCTACACCGTACACCGCACTGCCAAAAGTTTTTACAAGCATTTAATAAAAATAAAAGATGAAAGAATTTTTTGTGATGATAAGTTAGTTAAATAAGCTGCTTAGTTTTTAATAAAGAGATATAAAAAAGTTGATTGGTAAGATAATAAAACTTACAGTTAAAGGGGGATATTATTAAACTGCATTCAATAAAAAATCACCGCTCACATTCAACTGCTGATGAACCGCTTTTAAAAAGTCAACATCAGGCTTTTGCTTGCCATTCATAATTAAGGAGAGCTTTGTATCACTTACTTTTAATTTCTTAGAAAGATCTTTTTGTTTGAGTTTTAACTCAAACATTTTCATTTCAATTATTCCGGCAATTGTAGTAGGAGCTGATATCTTAAACTTTGAATGTTCGTATGCCTGTGCTGCAAGTGCATGCTTTCGTATTTCCTGTAATTCATTTTTTGAAACAGATGAGCTGCCCTTACGCATAAGGGTATCAATTTTACCCATTACGGTTTTGTAATTTTTTTCAGTATCTATTTTTTTTGAAGTTTTCATTGTTAGTTCGTTATTAATTTTTTAAGAAGCGGATATTTCATTAAATATTTGAAGCATCAACCCTGTCATAATCTTTGTGATAACCAATAAACCGAATGAATACAGTTCTTATATCAAAAAAAATCATCGCTATCAGTCTGTAATTATTGCCCCTGATATTAAAAACGTACCTGTCATTTCCCACCGCATCTGTAGCTTTAAAAACTTTTTTCATTTCATGGAAATTACTCCAGTCGGAGGCAAGTGTTAAGCGATACCAGTTATTTAAAGCATCTTCTGCTTCAGGATGTTTTGTATAAAAATCCCTGAGCGTACCATAACTGATAATAACCATTATGCTGATTTTCTTTCAATCAAAATTACGTTTAATTTAGAAATTCTAAATTTTATTTATCTTTTCTAAATTAAAAAAATTAATAACCCTAACTTCTAAACTGCTTCGTGTTTTTCGCTGATTAACTAATCTCCTGCATTTCTACCAACCGGTTGTAAAAACCATTCAACGCAACCAATGATTCATGCGTTCCTCTTTCAATGATTTCGCCTTTCTGCATTACAATGATTTCATCAGCATTCTTAATGGTGCTCAGGCGATGAGCAATTACCAGGGAAGTTCTGTCCTGCATCAGGTTGATAATGGCATCCTGCACAAGCCGTTCGCTTTCTGTATCCAACGAAGAAGTTGCTTCATCCAAAATAAGAATCGGTGGATTTTGCAATACAGCTCTTGCAATGGTAACCCGCTGCCTTTCGCCACCACTCAATTTATTACCTCTGTCGCCAATATTGGTTTGGTAGCCATCTTCTTTAGCGATGATGAAATTATGCGCATTGGCTATTTTAGCGGCATTGCTTACAGCCTCCATACCAGCGCTGCTATTACCCAATGCAATATTGTTGGCAATGGTTTCATTAAACAAAATTGGCTCTTGCGTTACAAAGCTCATTTGCTTGCGAAGGCTATCAATGGTATAATCTTTTATGTTGATGCCATCAATTAAAATTTCGCCTTCACTCACATCATGAAACCTTGGCACCAAATCTGCCAGCGTTGATTTACCAGCTCCGGACGAACCAACCAATGCTACCATTTTACCCTTTTCAATTTTGAGGTTAATGTTTTTTAAAATAACCGTATCATCATATTTAAAACTTACATTTTTAAATTCGATATGGCTGTTGAATCCCTTCATGGTAATGGCATTGGGCTTGTTTTCAATTTTTATGGGGGCATTTAAAATTTCTTCCACTCTTTCAATAGCGCCCAACCCACGCTGTATATTGCTAAAGGTATTGGAGAGGTTTTTGGCAGGATTAATCAGCACACCAAAAATAGCTATAAAAGGGAAAAGATCTGCTTTTTGTAAATCACCACTCTGGTGAAAAACCAGGTAACCACCAATAAAAAGAATACAGCAAAGTACAGCTACACCCATTGCTTCGGTAAGCGGACTAGCAAGGTCACGCCTTCTCGTCATAGCATTAAGTACCGTAAATATTTTTTTATTACCGGCTTTAAATTTTTGCATCATATCACCTTCGGCAGTAAATGCTTTAATTACTTTTATACCTCCCAATGTTTCTTCTACCAAACTAAGGCTATCCGCTGATGCAACACTGTATTCACCGCTTTGCTTTTTTAACCGCTTACTTAGTCTGCCAATAATTAAAGCCGTTACAGGCAGTAAAACCAGCAAGGCCATTGATAGCATCGGGCTGATATATACCATGTAAATCAAGTAAGAAAGAATCGTTAGCGGATCCTTTATTAACCCTTCCATTGCCTGTACTATAGAAGATTGTATTTCGCCAATATCGCCAATCATTCTGCTCATCAAATCACCTTTTTTTTGCTCTGTAAAAAAGCCCATGGGTAATTGCAAAATCTTATCATACATTCTAATTCTAAAGCCAGAGAGAATATCATTTCTTACCGGGGTAGAAATGTAATAAGAAAGATAGCGGAACGTATTGCTTAAAATATTGCTGGTAACAATAATTATACAAACTACGCCTAAGGCAAATAAGGGACTTTTTGTATCTCGCAGGTACTGTATGTATTTGATAAGCCCTCCAACAGCTTTGGAGTCTATCGGCACTTTGCTATCGCCATTTATAATTAATTGCATAAAGGGAGATAGCATACCAAGGCTTGCAGCAGAAAAAAAAGTAGCCAGCAAGGAGCAACTGATATAAAAAGCAAGCTTGCCCTTGGGTATTTCTATATACTTAAAAATTCTGAAAAAATTATTCATGAAGTGATATAATGCGGTTGTTTTTAAGGTAACAACATGGCTGCAAATGTACAGTCATTAAGGCATTTGGGGGCACATTATTTGCGTGGATTGCTTACGCTACAACCTTCTTAACATCTCTACCACGCCTTCTCTTTTTAGTATTAAGTACCCAAGCCGGTCGTTGCTGATACCTTCTTTTAACTGGTAGCTAAATAGTAGTTGGTCATCTTCTACAGCCGTTTCAAAATAGTTAAAAATAATGTTGGAATATTGTCGCAGCGGTTCCCCTATTTCATACAAATGGGTAGATAATACAAATAAACTCTTGTTCATTTTGAGCAATCCTTCAATTACTGTGGTAGAGCATTTCATTGCATCTTGTACATTGGTGCCCTTAAAAAGTTCATCAATAAGTATCAGCCAATTTCTGCCATCGCTTATTTTTTGCACGGTGGCTTTTATCCGTTGCACTTCATTGTAAAAATAGCTTTCTCCTTTTACAATATTATCTACTACATTAATATTGCTTAGCAGGCCATCAAACAAGCTGAGCTGCATATTTTTTGCTGGTACGCCCATTCCAATATGTGCCAAAAATACCGCAGTACCCACCGATTTTATAAAAGTACTTTTACCCGCCATATTAGCTCCGGTTAAAAATAAAAAATTTTTCCCGGGTTGTAGTTGCACATTATAGGCTACCGGTTGCTGCAATAAAATATGAAACAGGCCTGTAACCTCTAGTAATGGTTTTTGATCAGGTACAAAAGATGGAAAATTGAGTTGGTATTGTTTCACCGCTATTGTCATGCTAAACCAGGCATCAAGCTGGTAATAATGCTGCAGCAGCAAAAGCATTTGTTGCTTAAAACGGTATCGTAAAAAATTAGCCAATGTAAGCTGACTGGTTAAGGATAAATCTTTTGATTTTTTATTGGCTGCAACTACTTTAAATTCTTCCCGGCTAATTGATTGAGAGATGGAAGTTAATATTTTTTTTAAAGGTGCCGGAGTGTTTTCTTCTAAAAAAAATTGCAGCAATTGTTGCATGCCTTTTAAAAAATCAAAAGCATGCTCGGTTGAAAATTTTATAAAAGAAAAATCTGATTTACTAAAAATTTTATAGCTTAAAACTCCTACAGGCGTTGGGTTTGCCGGTATATCATCTATGGTGGCGTGATAAAATTTATCAATCATCATAACCGAACCGTTGCTAATTTGCTTTGGCCAATACTCAATGTGTTGCTGAATAAATTGCAGGGTTTGCTGTATGCCGGCAATAGCATCTATATTTGTTAATGGGGTAGAAAAAATTTTATACAGCATTTCTTTTCCACCACTTGTTTGGCAAAAATTGAGCTTATTAAACAAACTAACATCGTCGCTACCATCTAATATAGAAAGGTCTTTTAGTGTGGTACTGTCTATTTCCATACTGTTGTTGATAATTTTTTTTGTGGTGTTGTTAAAGCTGCGAGCTACGAGCTATGAGCTTTGAGCTATGAGCTATGAGCTGCGAGCCATGAGCCATGAGCTGTGAGCTATGAGCTGTGAGCTATGAGCTGCGAGCTGTGAGCTACGAGCTATGAGCTATGAGCTGCGAGCTGTGAGCTATGAGCTGCGAGCTTTGAGCTGTGAGCCATGAGCTATGAGCTTTGAGCTTTGAGCTATGAGCTGTGAGCTTTGAGCTTTGCGCTATTAACTGAAGCGGATTGCATTAATCCCGTTCAAATAAAAGCCTT
>JBBQTZ010000007.1:0-44603 GCA_038234405.1 Chitinophagales bacterium | reverse complement strand
GCCTTTGGTAAATTGGGTTTTTTTAACGGAAAACCACAAATAGTGCATCCCGAATTAGAAATTTTTACCCCTGAAAAAGCAGCGGGTAAAAGCTTTCTCGATCCAATTTATCCATCAACAGAAAAATTAAAAGTTCGTGGATTTACTGGCAGGGCACTTGCTAAGCTAACTTATGCTTTGTTGAAGCAATTAACTCCTGATGATTTACCAGAAAATTTACCATCCTCCATAATAAAACAATACCGGTTTATTTCCCGGTGGGATGCCTGCTGTCAGATTCATTTTCCGGCAACAGAAGAGTTGTATATACATGCAGTAAGGCGCTTAAAGTTTGAAGAACTTTTTTTTGCCCAAATAAGGCTAGGCATTATAAGAGGTACCCGACACCGTTATAGTACCGGATGGCGCTTTGATAAAGTAGGTTCCTTTTTTACTGAGTTTTACGATAATTACCTTCCATTTCAGCTCACCAATGCCCAAAAAAAAGTACTAAAAGAAATAAGGCAGGATGTAGGCAGCGGCAAACAAATGAACCGCCTCTTGCAAGGAGATGTAGGTAGTGGTAAAACGATTGTAGCACTGCTTTGTATGCTGATTGCTGCTGGTAACAACAGGCAAAAAGATGGGCAACCGTTTCAATGTGTGCTAATGGCCCCTACAGAAATTTTAGCACAGCAACATTTTTTAAGCATTGCCCAGTTAGTAAAAGATTTACCTGTGCAGGTAAGGTTGCTTACAGGTTCATCTAAAACCAAACAAAGAAGAGAGATTTTAGCAGCTTGTGCAGATGGTAGTCTACAAATATTGGTAGGCACACATGCTGTAATTGAAGAAAAAGTAGTATTTAAAAATTTAGGCTTTGCCGTAGTGGATGAACAACATAAGTTTGGGGTAGCGCAAAGAGCCAAATTGTGGAAGAAAAATGAACTGCCGCCACATATTTTGGTGATGACTGCAACGCCTATTCCAAGAACGCTGGCTTTAACCGCCTACGGCGATTTAGATTATAGTGTTATAGATGAATTACCTCCGGGCAGACAGCCAATTAACACCCTGCACCGGTACGAAAATAAGCGGCCTACAGTAATGGATTTTTTAAAAGAGGAAATTGCCAAAGGACGGCAGGCCTACATTGTTTATCCCTTGATTGAAGAATCGGCTAAAATGGATTACGAAAACCTCCTAAAAGGATACGAGGAAGTAAAATCTTTTTTTCCTGAACCAAAGTATTGGATAAGTATGGTGCATGGGCGGCAACCGGCAGAAGTAAAGCAAACCAATATGAATCGTTTTGTACAAGGCGATACACAAATAATGGTAAGTACAACTGTTATAGAGGTAGGTGTAAATGTACCAAACGCCTCTGTAATGGTAATTGAAAGCTCAGAAAAATTTGGCTTATCCCAACTTCATCAGTTGCGTGGAAGGGTAGGGAGGGGTAGTGAAAAAAGTTTTTGCATATTATTAACAGGCAATAAATTATCAATAGATGCAAGGGAAAGGTTAAAAATTTTATGTGCTACTAATGATGGATTTAAAGTTTCTGAAAAAGATTTGGAAATAAGAGGCCCCGGAGACATAGAGGGAACAAGGCAAAGTGGTGAACTAAATTTTAAGATAGCCAGTATTATACAGGATAGGGTAATGCTGGAAGTTGCTAAAACACTGGCAACTGATTTGCTTGAAACAGATCCTGATTTAACTATGGCAGAAAATTTGCCCATATCAAATCATCTTCAGCAGCAAAAAGGAAAAACAGTGTGGAGTAAAATTTCGTAAGTAATAGTTCTTAAACTATTTTCTGTATAATTAGTTTAAGGATAATTAAATATTCAATCATTCTTATTTTTATTAAGTAATTTGTATAAAATATTCGCCTTGAAAATTTCAAAAAATATATATAGTAATTTATTCCTTACTGCTTCCTTATTGCTGGTATCGCTTTATTCATTATGCCAACTACAATTTACAGAAAATAAAGGACAGTGGAATAAGGCAATAGATTATAAAAGCGATATCCAAAACGGCGCTTTTTTTTTACAACGAACCGGTTTTACGGTACTGCTTCAAAATGCTACAGATCTTGAAGAATTTGGAGAAGTAATGCACGGACATACTGCTGATAAAAAAAAGACGCAATCAAAAAATACGGCCAGTCATTTTATAATGCGTTCTCATGCATATAAGGTTAATTTTTTAAATGCTTCCAGCCTTGTGCAACTACAGCCAGATAAGGCATTATCTACTTATGCCAATTATTTTATTGGTAATGATTCAAGTAAATGGAAAGGCAATTGCAAATTATACCAGGGGGTTACTTATAAAAATATGTATCCTAATATAGATGTCAGGTATTATACCAATCAAGGTACATTAAAATACGACATTATTGTTCATCCCGGGGGCAACATTAGTGATATTGCATTACAATATAGTGGAGTTGATAAGCTAAGCATAAAAAATAAAGAGCTTGTAATAGCTACTTCTGTTGGCGAGGTAAAAGAACTTTATCCCTATACTTATCAAGTAGCAAATAAGGGCAGAGAAACGCTTGATTGTAAATATGTTATTGACGATAATATAGTGCGTTTTAAAGTAAAGGATTACGATAAAAAATCAACGCTTGTGATAGATCCAACCTTGGTTTTTTGTTCTTTTACTGGAAGTACAAAAGACAACTGGGGCTATACAGCTACCCCAGGCCCTGATGGTAGTTTTTTTGCCGGGGGTATTTCTTTTGATGGAGGCTTTCCGGTTTCTTTAGGTGCTTTTGATGAAACTTATAATGGCGGAGTAAATGATGATAACATTGGTGCTGGTTATGATATTGCAATTATTAAATTAAGTGCAGATGGTACAAGAAGGATTTATGCAACCTACCTTGGAGGTAGATCTAATGAACAGCCACATAGCTTAATAGCAGATGCACAGGGTAATTTAATTATTGCTGGCAGATCAAATTCACCTAATTTTCCCACTACCAATCCATTAAATGCGGCAAAGGGGGGGTACGATATTTTTGTAGCAAAATTAAATGTAACAGGTAGTGCATTAGTTGGGTCTATCCTTATTGGTGGTTCTGGTGATGATGGTATAAATATTAAACCAAAATGGGTACAAATTAGTGGTATTACCAATGGTTTTGGCGCTTTTGATACCCGTAGAAATTATGGAGATGATGCAAGAAGTGAAGTAATACTTGGCGCTGGTAATACAGTTTATCTTGCCTCTTGTACACAATCGGAAGACTTTCCCCGTTTTGGATTTCCTGTTATACAAGATAAATTTGGTGGTGGAGGTACTACTATAAAGCAAGATGGGGTTATTATGCAGTTTACGCCCAATCTTACCAGTGTGTTATTTAGTACTTTTTTTGGTGGAGCTGGCAACGATGCCTGTTTTGTATTATCAGTAAACCCCATAACAGGTAATTTGTATGTAGCTGGTGGTACTACAAGCAGCGACCTGCCAGGTAACAAAACAGGTGCTTTGGCTTCTACCTATCAAGGTGGTGTAGTAGATGGTTTTGTAACAGAAATTACACCCAATGGAAGCGCAATTATTAAAACTACCTACATAGGAACCAACGACAATGATCCGGCTATAGATGGAAATGATCTGGTGTATGGTATTAAGTTCGACAGGTTTGGTTTTCCTTATATCATGGGTACCACTTCTGGTAACTGGCTTGCTTCCAATGCCATTTTTAGAAATATAGGTGGTAAGCAATTTATAGCTAAACTTCAGCCAGATTTATCAGGATATGTTTATACTACCATGTTCGGCGACAATTCATCTGTTCCTAATATTTCACCAACTGCTTTTTTAGTAGATCGTTGCCAAAATGTGTATGTATCTGGGTGGGGCGGTTTATTTAATAGTGAGAAAGGGTATCCCTGTGCAGGAACCGGTGGTCTCGAATTTTTAATTACTCCTGGTGCAATAAAAGCCCGTACAGATACAAAAGATTTTTTCTTTTTTGTATTGGAAAAAAATGCTGTTGGCCAGCTATATGGTAGTTTTTTTGGGCAAAACAATGGGTTTGATGACCATGTTGATGGCGGTACAAGCAGATTTGATGAAAATGGAATTATTTACCAGGCTATTTGTGCCAATTGTGGTAATACGCCTAACATATTTTTTCCCACCACGCCAGATGCTTACGCAAAAAATAATTTATCAATTAATTGTAACCAGGCCTGTGTAAAAATTGAAATGAATTTTGGGGGAGTAGGCGCAAGTGTAAAAGCCACTGTTAATGGTATTATTGATACAGTTGGTTGCGTACCACTTACAGTAAGATTTACCGATACATTGGCTAAAGGTAAAAGCTATATCTGGAAATTTGGAGACAATACGCCAGATGTGATAACCTTAGCACCAAATAATTCTGTATCTCATCAATACAACAATATTGGAAATTACAGACTAATGCTTGTATCAATTGATTCAACTACCTGCAATATTTCCGATACTGCTTACATATCTGTTAAAGTAGGAAATAACGTTGTTACTCCAGCTTTTACAGCAACTAAAACAGGAGGCTGTCAAAGTTTAACTTTTCAATTTGCAAATAATACAACGGCAGTAATACCTGTATTTACGCCAACCTCTTTTTTATGGAACTTTGGAGATAATTCTCCACTCGTTAGGGCTGGTAAACAAACGGTAACACATACTTACCCGGGGCCAGGTACCTATAAAGTAACACTCGTTGCAGATGATACTACTTTCTGTAATTTTCCGGATAGTGTTACCAATACGGTAAGGCTTGCTGTAAATGTAAAGGCACAATTTATAACCCCCAATAAAGGCTGTGTTCCTTATACAGCTCAGTTTAATAATACTACATTGGGCGGTACCGATTTTATTTGGGATTTTGGAGATAATAGCCCTCTATCTACAAGTATTAGCCCCAATCACTTATATACTGATACAGGTTTTTATATTGTTAAGCTAATAGCTATAGATACTTTTACTTGTAACATCAGAGATACTTTTCTTTTTTCTATTGAAGTTTTTCCAATACCAACAGCATTTTTTACATTTTCTACACCAGAAAACAATACACCTGTTGATTTTGTAAATGGCTCGTTTGAAGCAACCAGGTATATGTGGGATTTTGGAGATGGTGAAACATCCACTCAAGAAAACCCACGTCATCTCTTCAACGAATCAAAAACCTACAATGTTTGTTTAATGGCTATCAATGATGCAGGGTGTATTGATACTATTTGTAAAGCGGTAACAGCACAAATTATTCCTTTACTAGATGTGCCCAATGCATTTACACCAGCCAAATTTGGTATTAATGGAATAGTAAAAGTGCAAGGATTTGGTATTGGGAAAATGGAATGGAAAATATACAATAGGTGGGGACAAATAGTATTTAGTACATCTGATAGAAATACTGGTTGGGATGGTACTTTTAAAGGAGCCTTACAGCCAATGGATGTATATACATACACTTTAGATGTAGCATTTACAGATGGTAAAACAATTAGAAAAACAGGGGATATTACCTTATTAAGATAATAGTGAAATTGATAAATAACGTATAAAATTTGTATTGAATAAACAATTACTTAAAAAGGTAGTTGTAATAGTTTACTTTACAGTAGCATCATACTCAGTTGAACCGTATAAGATGAATAGTAAGAGATTTAAAATAACGATAATTATATTGCTTGCTATACTAAATGGTAAAAGCCAGGATTTGCATTTTTCTCAGTTTTTCAATTCACCCCTTACCACTAACCCGGCTAATACAGGTTTTATACCCGATGCAGATTACAGAATAGGCGCACATTTTAGAAATCAATGGTCTTCTGTATTGTCATCTCCTTACAAAACAGTAAGTATTTATGGAGATGCACAGGTTTTTAGAAATAAATTTGATAATGGTTGGCTTGGTTTGGGCGGTCTGATTTTATCTGATGAGGCAGGGGGCGGCGGATTAAGATCCACAAAGGTTTATGGATCAGTAGCCTATCATCAAATGTTGGGCAGTAGCAGCTTGCTTACAGCAGGTTTTAATGTTGGATGGGCTAATAAACGAATAGACCAAAGTAAACTAAAATTTCCCGATCAGTTTGATGGTAAATTTTTTGATGGAACACTTGGTACTGCGGTAGTACTCAATAATAACAATACCAGTTATTTTGATATGCAGGCAGGGCTAAACTATGCTTATTTTCCGGATGAAAATACGTATATAAATGGCGGCTATTCTATTCATCATGTAAACCGCCCAACAGAAACTTTTTTTGAGCAATCTGCCGATAGTAACCGGATTGCAATGCGGCATATAGGATTTTTTAGTGCAATGGTTAAATTAAATGACAGGGTAATTTTAAACCCTAACATATACTATACAACTCAAGCTAAAGCTAGTGCTGTAATGATAGGTTTAAATGCTAATTATGATTTAGCTGGGGGTGGAGATAAGCAATTAATTGCAGGCGTTTATTATCGTGCTGGCGATGCAGCTATAGCAATAATTGGGTTTGAGTTAAAAAACATTCGCTTTACATTTAGTTATGATGCAACTACCTCGGGGTTAAGCAACTTTAACAGGGGCATTGGAGCACAAGAATTTAACCTTATGAAAAAAGGATTTTATAATGAAGGAAGCAGTACAAAGCAGGTATTATGCCCAAGATTTTAAAGTAACAGTAATAAAATTATTTACTCTAGTGTTTGTTCAATAATCCTAAATCCTTCGGCAGCCGAAAGACCCTCCCACAGTATTTTATAAACTGTTTCAGCAATGGGCATATCTGATTTAATAGATTTATTGATGATGTACATACACTTGCTGGCATTGTACCCCTCAGCTACCATACTCATTTCTATTTGTGCTGATTTTACGGAGTAGCCTTTTCCTACCATGTTCCCAAAAGTTCTGTTGCGGCTATACAAGGAGTAGCAGGTTACCAATAAATCGCCAAGATAAACGGATGCAGCGTAATTAGTAGTTTTGTATTTTAACCCCTTATCTTTTAACTCCTCATCTTTTAATTCTTTATCTTTTAACTCTTTATCTTTTAACTCTTTATCTTTTAACTCATTACCATCATTACTGCCTTGTGCTGTTTTTAAATTGAATGGATGATTTATAGCATCGTGTGATTTATGCTCAATGCTCCCAACCTCCAGGTTTTGTACACCATTTTTTTTAAGAAAGCCAGCCATTTCGTCTGCACTGTTAGCAATTAATACACTCAAAAAATTATCGCCATAATCAAGTCCATGCGCTATACCTGCCCCAACCGCATAAATATTTTTTAAAACTGCAGCAAATTGCACTCCATAAATGTCATTATTTTCAACTGTATTGATATACGCTGATTTAAAATTGGCAGCAATTTCATGGGTAGCTTTTTCATCAATACCGGAAAAAGTAAGGTAAGATAATTTTTCCGAGGCAACTTCCTCAGCGTGGCACGGACCTAAAATTGCAAAATAGTTTTCCAGCGGAAAATTAAATTCATTTTTTAAAAAATCATTAAGTAATAAATTTTGATCGGGTAAAATTCCTTTTACTGCGCTGATTATTTTTTTATCAATAAATATGTTCCTGTTTAAGGTAAATAATGTTTCGGCCGCAAAAGCAGAAGGTATAGCTATTATTATACAATCAACATTGTTAACTACCTCTGCCGGGTTGGTAGTAAGGTGAAGGAGTGCAGTATTAAAATAAGCAGTGCTTAAATAATGAGGATTGTGCCTTCGGGAAAGAATTTGCTCTATGGCTTTATCGCTTCTGTTCCACCAGTAAATACTATGGCCATTATCTGTTAATATCTTTGCCAGGGCGGTTCCCCAACTTCCACTGCCCAATATTCCAAATGTCATATTATTACTTTTTCTGCCAAATTTTAAAGATTAAAGTAGCCCTATGTAAGTAAAGTAATTTACAGTTTTTTATAATCCTAATCTATCAACGGCTAGCTGTGCTGCTATCTGGCTTGCATCTTTTTTATTATATCCTTTACCTTCTGCCACCAATTCTCCATCTACAGTAGCACCTATGGTAAATAATCTTCTGCCATTTTCAAATTTTTCTCCTAATGTTTCAAATTCAAGAACTTTACCATTTTTATTGGCCCATCCGTACAATTTATTTTTGATGTTAATTTCCAATATTTCCAGGTCATCAATAAACATGTGGTTAGATATGATGTATTTTTCAACCCAGCGTTGTGTTTTTTTATAACCCCTATCCAGGTAAACTGCACCAATTAATGCTTCCAGCGTGTTGCCAAATATTTGAGATATTTTCAGGGAGTTATCATTCTTGTTGTAAATGGTTATTTTTTTGAGCCCCATTTTAATTCCAACATCATTTAGCTGTTGCCGGTTTACCATTTTACTTCTCATCTCTGTTAAAAACCCTTCGCCTTTATAAGGGTATTTCATAAAAAGATAATGGGCAACAATTGAGCTCAACACGGCATCACCTAAAAATTCTAGCCGCTCATTATTTTCATCGGCACCTTCTCTTACAGAACGATGGCTTAAAGCTGTTGTGTATAAACTCAAATCGCCGGGATTAAATCCCAATATGTTATTAAGCTGATCCCTAAAAGCTTTCTTTTTTGAATCTCCCTTGAAAATGTTTTTAAAAAGCCGCAAAATGTGATGAAGTATGTTTGTTCGAAATTAGTGTTAATTATCGCAAAAAAAAAATCCCATAAAGTAAGATTTTAAATTTACGGGCTCAAATAATAAATGAATTTTTAAAGTATATACTTGTAAAATTCATTTTGCTATTTATTTCTAAATGTATGTTGCTTGTTGCAATGCTGTTTTACAAACATTTTGCAATTGAATTCGTACTGATGGCTTCATATACAACACAGATATGGATTTCATTTTTAGCCTAAGTATTCAAAACTATTTTTAGATCCAAAAATAATGTAGATGTTATGCAGTGCGGTTATAAATGTTTTCGGGAGAGCCGGTAATAAATCTACAACTATAAATTATAGGTTTTAGCCATTTTCATAAACGTTAACTGGAAATTATTGTATAGATATAATTAAGCCTTGTATTTTTTTACGATAACCGAAGCGTTATGTCCTCCAAAACCAAACGTATTGCTGAGGGCAGCATTTACTGTGCGATATTGTGCTTTATTGAAGGTGAAATTGAGATTAGGGTCCAAGTCCGGGTCGTCTGAAAAATGGTTAATTGTAGGAGGTATTATATCTTTTGTAACAGCCAAAATACAGGCTAGTGCCTCTAATGCCCCGGCGGCTCCCAAACAATGGCCTGTCATACTTTTAGTAGAGCTTACATTAAGTTTGTAAGCATGATCACCAAAAACATTTAAAATAGCTTTGGTTTCGGCAATATCACCCAATGGAGTTGAAGTGCCATGTACATTAATATAATCAATATCGGTTGGTTGAAGTCCGGCATCTTTTAAAGCAACTTTCATTACGTTTTTTGCACCCAAACCGTCCGGATGCGGGGCTGTAATATGATGTGCATCAGCAGTTGCACCGCCACCTGCTATTTCACAATAAATTTTAGCTCCTCTTGCTAATGCATGATCTAAGCTTTCCAGTATTATTGCACCTGCGCCTTCTCCCATTACAAATCCGTCTCTATCTTTATCAAACGGACGACTAGCAGTTGCCGGATCGTTATTTCTTTCACTCAATGCCTTCATTGCATTAAATCCACCCACTCCGGCAGCACTTACCACAGCTTCACTACCACCAGATATAATAATGTCTGCTTTATTTAAACGAATGGTATCAAAAGCATCAATTAACGCATTGGTAGATGAGGCGCATGCGCTAACTACTGCATAATTTGGACCTCTAAAACCGTGACGCATTGATATTTGCCCTGCGGCAATATCCAATATCATTTTTGGAATAAAAAATGGATTAAATCTAGGGGTACCATCTCCAGACGCAAAGTTTACAACCTCTTCCTGAAAAGTAATGAGGCCGCCTATTCCACTGGCGAATATTACGCCAACTCTGTCTACATCTACATTATCTTTATTAATGCCTGCATCTTTTACCGCCTCATCACTTGCTATTAATGCAAATTGCGTAAACCGGTCAATTTTGCGGGCTTCTTTTCTGTCTAAATAAAGTGTTGGTTCAAAATCTTTAACCTCACAGGCAAATCTTGTTTTGAATTTAGAAGCATCGAATTGTTTAATAAAGTCGCAGCCATTTACTCCATCAGTTAAACCTTGCCAATATTCGGCAACAGATTTACCCAAGGGGGTTATAGCTCCCAACCCGGTAACAACTACTCTTTTTAATTCCATACAATATTTGCCTGCGATGATTAAAACAGATGATGTTTACTTAGCGTGTTCTTCTAAATAAGTAACAGCCTGACCAACTGTGGTGATGGTTTCTGCCTGTTCGTCAGGGATAGAAATGTTGAATTCTTTTTCAAATTCCATAATAAGTTCAACGGTGTCCAAACTATCGGCACCTAAATCATTAGTAAAAGAAGCTTCTTGAGTTACCTCAGCCTCGTCAACTCCTAATTTGTCAACAATTATTTTCTTTACTCTTGTTGCAATGTCTGACATGGTAGTAATATTTATTTTTTCAGTCGCAAAAATATACTTTTTGAGATAAAATCAAAGAAATAATAAACAGAAAGTTAAATCAGTTGAAATTTAGTACTAATTGTTGTTTGAAATTGGTTCTTTTTTTACATAGTAATAACAATAACCTTTTTTTTACTTAAATACATTAAATGGATGTGTGAAATAAATTTTCTTCCTTCTTAATATAAAATTGCCAGGCACAAATCTACCCCTCCAGCCCCCTAATTAACTGCTTAATATTTTATATGCTGCATGCTGCAATGTCCTTTTCTGAAAGAAATTTGAGTCTGTTATTTTTTTATTCTGGCATATTTATCCATTATCTGGAATTTACGATAAAGCTGAATTGTTTAAAACCCTTTACTGTAAAGGGTTTTATCAATTGGCATCAATTCTGGTATTAACAGTTAAACCCCCTAAAAAATTAAATTATGAAAACGAATTTTAACAATTACTCAGAAAACAGACCATCACAAGCAATCTCTTTATTGGCTATGCCTTCAGTAAAAATTGCAACAAAAAAGGCTTTTCAACTTTTTTTATTGCTAACAGGTACGCTGTTATTAATGCTACAGCTAAAAGCACAAACGCCTATTGTAACAATAGTAAATGCTAACGTTGCTACTACTAATGCATTCAGCTATACTGCAAAAGGTGCAGCAGGTAGCTCTTTTAGTGGTAATAACTACAACTACACTTTTGGAGCTGCAACTCAACTAACCAATAATCAAAAACAACTTGTTAGCATGACGATTGCGGGTGAAGTGTACACTTATGCACAACAGGCTAACTCTTATGTAAAAATCAGAAGAGTAAATAATACTATAGTAACGGGTACAAGATCGTTATTGTGGGTAGAAAAATTAGCAAATGCAGCCAACAACAAAGTAGCTGTATTACCAAAGTATAATGACAATATGGAGGATGTATTTTCTGGCAACTCACTTAACCAGGGTACAGATAATTTGTTTGCTAACCAGGGTGATGGCAATGGTAATAACAACAATATAGAAAGACTTGATGTAATTTTTGCAGGCGGAATTATTTCAACAAGTTCTAATAAAGTAGGTTTTGCTCTTTTTGAAAGAGGAAATGATAACGAACATGACCCATTTGTAATTGCTGCTATTACAGCTATTGACCAAAATGGCAATCCTACAGCTTATAGCGCTCCATTAAGAATTTCATCAGCAAACTGGGGAAATATTGCATCAAGTGCTACCAATTATTATGTAGTGCGTAAAGATCTATCTACTGATAGTACTTTAAAATTAAGCACTTCTGGTACGCAAAAAATTGGTGGTGTTTTCATTTCTTTTAATAATCTCTCCATAGCGGCTGGCACTAAAATTTTTGGTTACTCTATTATGGCGTATGATTTGCCTGTAACTGCTACTGCTGGTAACCTGGTAGATTATACAAATAATACCTATTTTCCTACTAATACAGGTGCTGCTACATCGCAGGGCGGTATTGATTTGATAGCTTTAACAGGTGTTTTATCTAAGCCAGAAGAAATTATTCTTCCACCTACAGCCTATAATATAAGGTTTAGTGCATTAATGAATACTGCACCAATTACATTAGTATTGCCTTTAGAAGCAAGTGCAGCTAGCGGAACTATCGCAACGTACATAGTAAATACTATCCCAACAGCAGCTCAGGGAGTACTTTACCTGTGTAATGGTAATAATTGTGTACCAGTAGCAGTTGGTCAAATACTTACGCATGGCCAGATTAATTCAATCTCGTTTAAGCCAAATATAAGTTTTACAGGTGAGGTGGTTTTTAATTATAGTGCTACTGATACACACGGCCAAACTTCAAACATTGCAACCTACACTATACCAGTAATTAATCAAACTCAGGCTGTTTTGCCAGTTAGTTTACTTAGTTTTAAAGGTAGCATCAGCAATAAAAAAATACAGTTAGTATGGCAAACATCTCTTGAAGTAAACAGCAGCTATTTTGAAGTACAAAGAAGTAGTAATGCAGTAAATTTTGATGCTATCACTACAGTTACTGCAAACGGAAACAGCAGCATACTATCTAACTATCAAACTACAGACGATCTGTTTTTCTTTACTGGCAGCAAAGTTTTTTATCGCCTTAAAATGGTTGATACAGACGGTAAATTTAAATATTCACAAGTGATAGCAATGCCAATAGTTACAGATGTAGCAAATAAATTATCTGCATGGCCATTACCTTTTTCTGCACAACTTACTACAGGGTTTAAAAGCGAAAGTAATAGTATGGTAAATATAAAAATAACCAATATGAACGGTGCATTGGTACTTTCAAATACTTTATCAGTACAAAAAGGCTACAACACAATTAGTATAAACCAGGCACAAACAATACCTTCCGGCACTTATCTTTTAACAGTAGTAAAAGATGGCAAGTCGGAAACTATCAAAGTTGTAAAGCAATAATATCGCCCAGGTTTTTATAGTTGAAAACCTGGCTTTAACTTACACAAAAATTATAACCAGGAGCCTGATAGCCTCCTGGTTATTTTGTTGTAGCAAAACTGCATTATTTTAAAAAAAGATTTTGGTATCTTGCGTTATGGCTATTAAACAATTATATCATGGCAGTAAAGAGTATCGCCAAATGGTAAACCTTCGCCTGGAAATAATGCGAAAGCCGCTTGGATTAATTTTTTCTGATGATGAATTACAAAAGGAAAAAGATGATGTTTTAATAGGCGCCTTTGATGAAGAGGTGATAATAGGTTGCTGTATCTTATCCAAAATAGACAATAATACTGTTAGATTGCGCCAAATGGCTGTTCAAAAAAACCAACAGGGTATTGGTATTGGAGAATCGATGATGGCCTTTGCAGAAAATATAGCAAGGGACAGAGGTTATAAATTACTTACAATGCATGCAAGGGATACAGCTATTGGTTTCTATGAAAAATATGGCTACAAAGTAAAAGGTACTGCGTTTATAGAAGTAAATATTGAACACCATCAAATGGAGAAAAAATTACAGTAAATCTTTTATCAGAAATTTTTTATTCTTTAATACAAAATTTGCAGATGAAAATCTGTCACTATTTCCATTTGCACAATATGGGTTAAACAGTCTTTATCTTACTTGCTATTAACTTTCTTGCCTTGTGTACATCATCCTCTAAAAAAGCATCTTTTGGTACTATAAAAAAAGATCTTGTATCAAAGTATAAATGAAAGAAATGCGGGCTTTCCATTGATGTAGCAAACTCCTTCCAGCCCCAGCTTCTACTGCCTTTTTCATTTTCAATTGTAAATGAATCTTCTCCAAGAATGGCTTTAAACCTATCTTTAAATGTGGCCGATTTTTTATAAATAAGGTTTGGTAAAAAAAACCAAAATGCTAACATCATCGAAAACCATAATACAGCGCTAATTAGAAATGCAAAAGGTGAAATTTTTCTAAAAAAAAATAAGGCAGCGGATACAATAGCAAAAACATTTACCAGTATTAACATGGTTTTTATTTCTCTTCGGGTAATAAAATGATAGCGAAGGGCTTGAATAACTTTAGCTTTATTGTAGATAAAATATTGAGAAATCATACCGCAAAGATAGCAGATAAGCTATACTTGTAACAATGCTTTAGATTATAAAATACCTTGGGTATCGCCCTTAGCTTTACTTTGAAAAGAAATTATAGTTAATTGAAAAAGAGTTTTATTAAAAGTTCAAAAGCTATTTTATAATTTAAAATGCTTATTATTTTTTAATAGTTTTTATACCAACGGTTTGTGGATGTAATTTTTTAATTAAATCTTTACTAAAAATATAACAGCATGAAATATTTAATGTTTTTTACGGCAATTGTTTTTCTTACTTCATCTTGTAGTGAATTAAATGGTAGTGGCAATATTATAATGCAAAAAAGGGATATGCCTTCCTTTACCGGAGTAGAGGCTGGAGGTGCATTTGAAGTAGAAATTAAGAAGGGGGCAGTTACCGGGGTTATTGTGGAAAGTGACGATAACATTATGCCGTACATTAAAACAAAAGTTGTAGAGGGTGTTTTAGAAATTAGTCACAAAGACCTGCTAAGCATCAATAGCGGGCACTTTAAAGTATATATTACTACACCCACGCTCAATTTAATTAAGGCATCAGGAGCTTCTAATTTCAAAATTATTGATGAGTTAGACAATATAGAAAAAATTTACATAGAAACCTCTGGTGCTGCTAAAATTAGTGCTATAGTAAATGCACCCAATATTAAAATCAAGGCATCTGGCGCAAGTACTATTGAAATTAAAGGAAAAACCAAAAAATTTACGGCAGGTGCAAGTGGAAGTGCTTCTGTAAAATGCGCTTCTTTACTAAGTGAAAATGCAGATTTATCTGCAAGTGGAGCAAGTACAATACGTGCTCATGCAAGTGTAAGTATGGTTGCTAAAGCGAGTGGCGCAGCAAATATTTACCACATTGGTACCAATAATATTAAAGAAAAAGTTAGTGGTGCCGCAAACATAACTTCGGCAGATTAATGCTATAATAATTTACTGCAACAGCTTTAACTTACAGGCATAAAAAAAGCAATTTCGCTAAACGAAATTGCTGTAAGAATTTGCAAAATAAAAAGAATTTATTCTTCTGTTTTGGTTTCTTCTGCTGGTACTGCAACCGGAGCTTCTGCTACTTTTCTTACTACCGGTTGGTTACGGCTATCCTGACGTGCTTTTTTATGAGCACCCTGGCGCTTGGCGATATGAGCATCATGCTCAGAACTCCATGCAGTAAATTTTTGCATTGCTACAGCTTCGTCAAACAGGCCTAAACTTACACCTCTTAACAAATGTTTCAAGAACAATACTCCTTTAAAAGAAAGGATACGACGTACAGTGTCAGTTGGCTGAGCACCTTTATGTAACCAGTCTAATGCCTTTTGGCGATCAATTTGGATTGTTGCAGGTACAGTCAATGGATTGTACGTACCTAACTTCTGAATAAATTTGCCATCACGTGGGCTTCTGCCATCCGCTACAACGATAAAGTAAAAGGGTCTCTTTTTTGAACCATGACGTTGTAATCTCATTTTAACAGCCATAAAAAATAGAAATTTTTTTGGGTTGTGAATAAATAGGGTTAATTCTCCTTAAAAGGAGAGCGAAGATAATGACCAGCACATCATTTGCCAAATTTTTAATTAACTTTTATATTAATCTTCAAACAGGCTAAGTAGTATAATTTTTTTACACTATAAATTCTTTTGACTTTTCATATGGATTTAGCCTAAAAGTTAAAATTACCGATTCTTTTTTAGTGCATAACGTATTTTAAATCATTAAAATATTACTCGGAAGTGCTGTTATACTTACGTTGTACCTACCATTAATATCATTTTTTTAATACATATTTATATTAAAAAAATCTATTCTTTACTCCACATTAATTCAAAATTTGTGTAAAAATGTAAACTTATCTCCGTCAAATAATCCTTTATCGCTTAATTTAAGGTGAGGGATAACTAGAAGTGCCATAAAAGATAGCGTCATAAAAGGAGCTGTTAAAGTTGAGCCCAATTTTTCTTTTACCATTTTATCAATAGCAGTATACGCAGAGGCTACTTTATATCCATCATCGTTACTCATTAATCCTGCAACAGGTAATGGTAAAATCAAATTTTCATCTTTATTTACAGAAGCGTTGTTTACTGCACTTACACCACCCCTTGCATCAATTACCAAATTAATTGCTTTGCAAATACTTTCATCATCTGCACCAACAGCAATAATATTATGGCTATCGTGCGCAACTGTGCTGGCAATTGCACCTTGTTTAATACCAAAATTCTTTACAAAAGCTTTGGCAATTGGAGCAGGATTATAACGGTTTACAACAACCATTTTAAGTACATCGTTTGTGGTGTCACTAACTATGTTCCCTTTCTGTATGGTAGGGGTTAACAGTAATTTATTTGTAATTAATTGGCCATCTAATGCTTCTATTACTGCAATATTAATTTCTCCTGTATGCTCAATGGCAAAATCTGCAGCAACTTTTTTATCACAATTAAAATTATTTATTATTGCACAAGGCGATGTATAGATTTTTGAAACGCCATTTTCAGCCACTAATTGCCCATTAATATACGTTTTAACTACCTTAAAAGAAACCAAATCTTTCACCATAATAAAATCTGCATCATCGCCGGGGCATAATAAACCTACGTTCATTTTATAATGCTGCACAGGATTTAAGCATGCTGCTTTTAATACTTTAAAAATATTAATACCTTTTGCTACTGCCCTTGCACACAATTGATTGATGTGATTTTCAACAAGGCTATCGGGATGTTTATCATCGCTGCAAAACATCATTTTATCTTCATTTTTATGCAGTAAATTTATCAATGCATCAAAGTTTTTAGCAGCACTGCCTTCCCGTATCAAAATTTTCATTCCGTTTTCCAGTTTTTCTTCTGCTTCTTCGCTGGTAAAGCATTCATGATCGGTACTAATACCTGCATCAATATATTTTTTAGCTGCTTCGCCTCTAAGGCCAGGGGCATGTCCGTCAACTGGTTTATTATAATTTTTTGCTGATGAAATTTTTTGCATCACCTCTGTATCATTGTACAATACACCAGGGAAATTCATCATTTCACTTAGGTAAAAAATATCAGGTGATTGTAAAAGTGAATCCACTTCGTCAGCATTTAAAGCGGCGCCAGAAGTTTCAAATATAGTAGCGGGTACGCAACTTGGTGCACCAAAATGAAACTTAAAGGGTACTGTTTTACCATTTTCTATCATAAACTGTACACCAGGCAGGCCAACTACATTGGCAATTTCGTGCGGATCGCTAATAGTGCCCACGGTGCCATGTACTACGGCAAGTTTTGCAAATTCGGACGGTACCAACATGCTGCTTTCTATGTGCACATGACTATCTATAAAACCAGGCAAAATATAGTCTGCTCCAATTTTTGTATCTGTATTTACCGTTGTTATAGTTACAATTTTGCCATTGGTAACAGTTACTAAACCATAAAAAATTTGCTGGTTATCTATATCTACAATATTGCCCTTAACCGAAAATGACTGCATTTTTTATTTTTTATGAGTGGATTGAAGTATTAGTTATGTAAAGGTGATTTAAAAATGTTCAAGATAATTTTATTGGGTGTATCCCAAATTGTCGCAGCAACAAGCGGTTGGTGAGGACACCAACCGAAATCAGGAGCGACAATTTGGGATGCACCCATTTTATTTGCCTTTCAATTCTAAAGCTAAAGTTATGCGTTCATTAATATTGTTCGGGTTGTTTGTTTTCTTTTTGGTAGCTGTGCAATTTGCACAAGCTCAAACAGTAGATGAAATTATAGATAAATACATAAAAGCAATAGGAGGAAAAGATAAATTATTGTTGATTGCCACTATTTATAAGGAAGGAAGCGTAAAAATGATGGGAAATGAAGTAGCGTGTTATTAAAAACCTTAACAAACTATTTATAAATAAAGGATAATCATGCACAATATTTGATGATAATGGTAGTTATAGGTATATAATCTTTACCTACAGTATCAAAGGCACTCGCCAAATTTTTATTAATACTTAAACATGATTTATGAAAACCGAATTTAAAACAATCCCAAAAAAAGCAGTAATTGAGCAAATAGTTAATAACACTACAACCTGGATAGGCCATCGGTCGTCTGATAACGAAGATGTAGTTTCTGGTCAAACCTTTCTGGCAACTTCAGAAGGCGAATTAAATGAAATTGAAGTATTTTCTACAATAGTTACAAAACCCGGCAAAGTAACAATGACTTTGTTCGACTTTGATCTTAACCATAATAGTTGGGGTAAATCCTTAGGATCTGCAAGTGTAGATATCAATGCTTCCAAATCAGGTAAATGGCTTGCTTTTTCTATGCCGCATCTTCACTTAAATAAGGGTAAATCCTACGGTTTTCGCCTCGAAAGTGCAGATTCATATATAGGCGTAGGTGAAGCGGCATGCAGCTCAGCATCTCAATCTTTTAACTCGGGACAAGAATGGCAATTTACTAAAAAAGAAAAAGCGGGCCATTGTTATTCCTACTTCAGTCTTGCTTATAAAGTAGCTATTTCTGCATAAAAGCATATTTCAAATATTTATTTCATTCAATAACCATTTTGCTTACAAGCTAATGGTTATTTTTTTGTGTTAGAAGGAAGGCTTGCCATTCGATGCGTATTTTGATTTACTATGTTTTATAAAAAATATGGTTAAGATTTAGCTGTATTCTTTTTGCAAAAAGGGCTATCCAACATTGTACATCTTTATTTTAGAATGAGTAAAGCTGCATAAGTGTGAATTGTACAATATTATTATTTAACTGTGTAATTTTTAAAATAGGTAAGCATTTAATTTTATTCAAAATATTTTTTTAGAGTTTGGTTAATTATGTAACCATTTATTGTATTACTGCTTCTCGGGTAAATCCCAAATTATCGCTCCTGATTTTGGTCGGTGAGGACACCGACCGAGGCCCAGCCGTGCTCGATGCCCTCACCGACCATTTGATGCTGCGACAATTTGGGATGCATCCTGCTTCTCTTTAATTTGGATTTTGCAGTTGGAATTAGTGAAGTAGGATTAAAAGACAATTAAAACAGGGTTTCGGATTATTTTTTTGCTGATAGAATAGCACACTATTTAGAGACAAAAAAAGTTTAGAAAGCCTGGTATTTGGAGTAGCTTAATAATGAAAATAGTATCCCAACTTCAAAATTGGGGTTTAAATGTGCTTCTTTTAAAGCAGATTTAATAAGTTTTAAGGAAGTATTTTATTAATCAAAAAAAAATTTTTCAATTATTTTAGGTTCCCCGGTAAACCAGGTGGAAATATCTTTTAAAAAGGTTACCGTTATTTATTTTAAAACTCTATTGGCAAACATTGAATCAAATAAACTAAGTAGTTAAAAACACTAACTCCAGTAAATAAATCGAAGACTCTTATTTTAATCTATTTACTTATGTTATTTGAGGTTGTTAAATTTATTTAAAGCAAGGATATTAACAATGAAAGCATTTTATCAACTCAGCATTGAGGAAACTGAACAGCAACTTAAGAGCTCGGATCAGGGATTGAAAAGCGATGTAATAAAAGCTTTGCAAACTGAATATGGATTTAATGAATTGCAAAAAAGTAAGCAAAAAAGTAAATGGAAAATTCTTTTTGATCAGTTTACTGATGTTATGATTGTGATTTTGATTATTGCTGCCATAATATCTTTTATATCTGGCGAGCAAATAGATGCTTATGTAATATTGGCTATTATTATTGGTAATGCATGGCTTGGCTACTCCCAGGAGTACAACGCAGAAAAATCAATCACTATGTTGCAGCAAATGGCACCACAATTTGCCACGGTGCTTCGCAATAATAATCCTGCAAAAATTGAAGCGAGGCAATTAGTGCCCGGCGATATTATTTTACTGGAAGCAGGTGATATTGTACCTGCAGATGCAAGGTTGATAAAACTCAGTTCATTTAAAACAGAAGAGGCATCACTAACCGGCGAGAGTAATGCCGTGGAAAAAAATATCGCACTGATTGATGCAGAAAATTTAGTGCCCGGCGATCAGCACAATATGGTATTTAAGGGTTGTACAGTAAGTAGTGGTGCTGCACGAGCCATTGTAACTGCTATTGGTATGAATACAGCATTGGGCAAAATTGCTGGTTTAATGGAAGTTGAAAGTCCTAAAACACCCTTACAAAAAAGACTGGCAGTTTTTAGTAAACAGTTGGCCATTATTGTGGTAATTATTTGCCTGCTGGTTTTTGCCGAAGGTATGTGGCGTGGCCTTCCCGTATTTCAAATGTTTCTTATAGCCCTTTCTTTGGGTGTAGCAGCTTTGCCGGAGGCGTTGCCTGCGGTTATTACTATTGCGCTTGCACAAGGCGCCCGAAGAATGGTACAGCAAAAAGCACTCATGCGCAAATTGCCCGCTGTAGAAACGTTAGGCTCTGTTACGTATATCTGCAGTGATAAAACGGGTACACTTACCCAAAATATAATGACGGTAGAAAAGATGCAGGCGGTACCAGGTAAAGAAGATTTACTAAGCCACGCTATGATTTTAAATAATGAAGTGCGCTTTTCTGATGATGGACTGCTGGGTGATGCAACTGAAACGGCATTGGTAGATCATGCACTGGAAAAAGGCCATTCAAAAAAAGGAGCCGATCAGCAATATCCATTGGTACAAAAACTACCTTTCGATTCGCAAAGAATGCGGATGAGTACCTTGCATCAACAGGGCGATAAATGGATTTTGTTTGTAAAAGGTGCACCTGTAAAAATTGTAGAAGTTTTAGGTCCGGCATATAAAGATCAATTATCTCATTGGCTTGATCAAAACAGGGAATGGGCTTCGGATGGGTTACGGGTATTGTTTTTTGCCTATAAAATTTTTGATACCAACCCCGGTGAAATTACTATTGCTGCTGAGGCTGATCTTAATTTTTTAGGTGTAGCTGCTTTAATAGACCCTCCACGGAAAGAAGTAATCGAGGCAATAAAACAATGTAAAACAGCCGGTATAAAAACTGTAATGATAACCGGCGATCAGCTACTTACTGCAACAGCAATAGCTGAACGCCTTGGTATGATAGCTGCAGAGCATGATAACGTAAAAACCGGTGCCGATATGGAAAAAATGTCGGAAGAAGATTATATAGCTACCGTAAAAAATACATCTGTATATGCAAGGGTATCTCCGGAGCAAAAATTAAATATTGTAAAAGCGCTGCAAGGTAATGGAGAGTTTGTTGCCATGACGGGTGACGGCGTAAATGACGCTCCCTCTTTAAAACAGGCAGATATAGGTATAGCAATGGGTATTACAGGAACGGGTGTTTCTAAAGAAGCAGCAGATATGATATTGCTGGATGATAATTTTGCTACCATCGTAAAGGCAATAAAAGAAGGCCGGAGAATTTATGATAATATTAGAAAATTTATTTTGTATGTTCTATCCTGTAATTTGGGCGAAATACTAACAATAGTTGTGGCGCCTTTGCTTGGTATGGTTATTCCCTTGCTTCCGGTACAAATTCTGTGGATAAACCTGGTTACAGATGGGTTGCCTGGTTTGGCCCTTGTAGCCGAGCCTGCCGATAAAAATATAATGAAGCGGCCGCCACGCTCCCCTAAAGAAAATTTGTTTGCCGGTGGTATCGTTATTCGTATTTTGTACACTGGCGCCATTATAGCTGCTGCCTCGCTTTTAATACAATACTGGGCAGTAAAGCAAGGGTTTGATGTAAAAACACAGCATACAATGGTATTTGCAACCCTTTGTTTTGTTCAGCTTGGTAATGCACTTTCTGTTCGGTCTGTTTACCATGCTATCTTTTGTAAAGAAATATTTGCCAACAAAGGAATGTGGGGAGCTATTTTACTTACAATGGCATTGCAAATGGCAATTATTTATGTGCCGTTTTTACATCCAATTTTTAAAACTACTTATTTAGATATTAAAGCGATGGCTGCTATTTTTATAGTTACCATAACTGCCGTTCTATTTATTGAATTGTGGAAACTGATAATAAAAAAAACAGGAACTAATTTGTAACGTAAGCTCTTATTAGTTAACCAAAATTTATATTGCTCATTTAAAAATTGGAATAAAAAATTGATTCGCTAATCTACTTTATCACCAATAAAATGGCTCGGCTACTTTTTGGGTAAATAACTTTATTAAATAGTATCTGCAGGCTTATTACAACCATATTTTTTATTCATTTACCTCCGCTTATTACAAGGCTTATTTTATTGTAAATGCGTGAATAATGTAATTTTTATAATTAATTATACAACATAAAAAGACGCTTTATGGCTCAACTTTGTATGGTTACATTAATACATAATTTTTAAATTTTATCAAAGTGGAAGCAAATATTGGAATCACAAACAACAACAGTAAAGCAGTATCAATTGAGTTAGCAAAGCTTTTGGCTGATGAATATGTACTGATAACAAAAACAAGAAATGCGCACTGGAATACAGAGGGTATTCATTTTTACGAAAAACACAAGTTTTTTCAAAGCCAGTATGAGCAGATAGATGAAATGATTGATAAAGTGGCTGAGCGCATCCGGATGGTGGGGCATTATGCAATTGCAAGCTTACAATCGTTTTTAGATACTACACACCTTGCTGAAACAGCACTTGAAAACAACGAAAGTATTACTTTTATTAAAGAACTATTGGCTGACCATGAAAGCATCATCTTTAATTGCAGAAAAAATATTCATCTTTTTGCAAATGACTTTAATGATGTAGGTAGCAGCGATTTTATTACTGGCATAATGCAGGAACATGAGCAAATGGCATGGTTTTTAAGAGCGCATTTTAAGTAGTACGTAATCAACTTTCATTGCATGCTGATAAGGTAAAACTATTTAGCAGATTTTTTATGAACAGTTAAAACCTGATATTGCAAAATGAAAAAGCTTACCATCGCCTATGTAAAAAAAATATTTAAGGCAAGGCAAGCTTCTTCACATAAAGGCGACCATGGCCACGCATTGATAGTGGCAGGCAATAAAGGTAGCATGGGGGCTGCTATTATAGCAACTAAGGCTTGCTTGCGTAGTGGTGCAGGTTTAGTTACTGTAAATACTCCTGCGGAGCAGGCTTTTATTTTACAGGTAGCAATTCCGGAGGCCATGTATGTTGACAGGGAGAAAGATGAAGATGGTTTCGTGAAATTTTCAGCCGCCGGCATTGGTCCGGGAATGGGGTTGGGTAAAGATGAAGTACAGTTACTTACTTATTGTATGGCTGAATTTAAAAAGCCATTACTTTTAGATGCTGATGCGTTAAATATAATTTCAGTTAACAAATCATTACTAAATAAAATTCCTGCCGGTGCTGTACTTACGCCACATCCAAAAGAGTTTGACAGGCTTTTTGGTAAGCATACAACTACAGAAAAAAGAGTGGCTGCTGCCATAAAGATAGCAGCAGAATATAATGTGGTACTGGTTTTAAAGGGGCATGAAACATTAGTGACTTTTAAAGGGGAATCATTTACAAATTTTACAGGTAATGCAGGGCTTGCAAAGGCTGGCTCCGGAGATGCCCTTACAGGAATTATTACTGCATTGTTGGCTGAGGGCTACAATTCTTTTGATGCAGCTAAACTAGGGGTTTTTATACATGGCCTGGCAGCAGACTATTCTTTACAGCAACAAAGCGTTGAAAGCATGCTAATAACTGACGTAATTGAATGCCTTGGCAAAGCGTTTAAATTTATTGATACCTAGTTATTTGTAGAAAGATGGCGGTGTTTGTTTCGGTAGCATCAACATGCTAAAAGCATCTGCTAACAAGAGCGTTATCGAAGGTGCAAAGTTTTATGCAGGTTTTTAGCAGGATATATTTATACCAATTATACCTGTAAAATGGCTCAATGATTTACGTTATTTTAAATATTTATAGTTCTGTTGAGTGAAGGGCAATTGGAGAATAAATCTTTTTTTTAAAGTACAAATAATTTCATATAACATCAAAATACATTTTTATGAAAACAATATTAATTGCCTTAGATTATGATGCAAGTGCCCAAAAGGTTGCAGAAGTTGGGTATGCAATGGCAGAAGCAATGAAAGCTTCAGTTACGTTATTACATGTAATTGCAGAACCTGTTTACTATACCTCCACTGTATATTCACCCATCATGGGGTTTGGTGGATTTATGGATGTTGATTTATTGCAGCCTAATATATTCGATTATTTAAAAAAGACCTCCCTTGATTTTTTAAGTTCTACAAAAAAACATCTTGCCGATGATACCATAAAAATACTGGTAACGGAAGGCGATTTTGCTGTATCAATTTTAGAGGTGGCAAATGAATTGCATGCAGATATTATTGTTATGGGATCTCATAGCCGAAAATGGCTGGAGAATATTGTGATGGGGAGCGTTGCAGAAAAAGTTCTTCAACTTTCAAATATCCCACTATTTATTATACCTGTAAAAAAGGTAGAACCGGCTATGTAGATGTTGTAAATAATTGATTAAAAAAATCGGCAATCATTTGTTGATTTACTAATAAATCGTTTTGTCTTCCTGAAAACCTCCATTTATAAAAGGAGATATTAAATTATATACATCTTCAGACACCTGCCGGTAGTCTTTAATTTCCAGGGTGTCAAAAATTTCAGGCCTGCTTTTTATTTCGGCAATGTACAATTTAAGTAAATCTTCATTGGGGTTATTATTCAATGGTATCACTATTCTTGCGTGTTCTTTCAGTAAGCTGTAATTAACCAGGTAATAATTCATTTTTTGCTAAAGATTATAAGCAAATATGGTGTTTATAAAACAATTACTATTGGATATAAGTAATAAATGATTGTAGTGTTTTATCTACAATTTTAGTTGCCAGGAAAGTAGGTTACTATAAATATTATACTTCAAAAAGGTAAGTTTTTAAATATGTACGTTTAAAAAACCGAAGCTCCTGTTTTTGTTAAAACCGGTAGCCTAATCCAAGGCCCATTGCCCTAATGCCCGCCCAGGGCCCCTTTATAGCTACAGTAGCGCCGGTAGCGGTTACTTTATACGATGATACAATATCAACAGGAGTTGCTATTCTAATTTTTTCCAGTTCAAACTGCATACTGAGTTGTTCTATATCATTAAGCGGTGTAATTAAAATTAAATCACCTTTTGTGCTGCCATAGTTTGGCCCAATTATCCACCAATCCAGGTAAAGTTTTTTGCTTAGTTTCCATTGAGCGCCAAGCTGTAAGCCTGCTGTTATACTGCTGGTATTACCTTTAAAAATACCTGTTTTAGCATCGTTCATATAGTTAACAGGTACATCGCTTTTGTATTGGTTGTAATTGATAAAGGGTGCAAGGTAAAAACCTCTGAAAGCTCCTTTTTTTCCTACATACCATCTTAACTCAGCAGTAATACCCGTAAGGCCAAGTTTAAATAAATCAACATTTACAGATGCTACATCTATTGCATCTTTAAAACTACTTTTAAAGGGGATATCGCCCAATGGAATCATACGCCCATTAACGGCAATAGTTGTTTTTTTACCTATTTTTCTTTCGTATTGAACAGAAATATTTTTAAATACCAGTGCTGCTATATTTATTTTAAAAATATTATTTTTTTCAGCCACTATACTGCTATCGTCTTGCTGGCATTTAGCTGTATATACGCTACTGATGCACAACAATAATAACATTGTTTTTACCAAGCCTAATCGGTTCATTTTTTTTTGCATGATGGAGATTTTATTAGTTGATAAAAACTGTTTTTTGTAAAACGGCTGTCATAAAAGTATATTGCTTTTACTTATTACCAGTTAAACTTTTTAATGATATGCCAAACTGTATCATTACACTCATTATTATCACCAGTAGTGCTCCAATTACATTCAGCCATAAAAATGACACCATATCCATTTTATATACTACAATTACCAATACTTCGCTAATGATAGCGCCTGTAAAAATAGCATTGCCACCTACTTTTTTAATCCAGAAGGCTACCAAAAATATCCCCAAAATTACTCCATAAAAAAGCGAGCCCAAAATATTGACAGCTTCTATCAGGCTGTTGCCAATATTATGGGCAAACATGGCAATAATTACAGAAAAAACACCCCATGCAAATGTGTACCAGCGGGCAATGCTATAATCTTCTTTTTCGTTCAGGTTGGTGTTGATGAATTTTTTATGAAAGTCAACCACGGTGCAACTTGCCAGCGAATTAAGGGCTGCGGCAATGCTACCCCATGCAGCTAAAAAAATTACTGCAATCAGCAAGCCAACAAGCCCCTTGGGTAAATTGTCTATCACAAAGCGAAGGAAAATAAAGTTAGTGTCATTTGCATCATCTCCCGGCAGGGCTTTTTTCAATAAATTTTTGTAGGCTTTTCGTTGCTCATCTGCCCCTTGATGATTGCTGGATTGTAAAGCGATATTATAGTTGTTTTCTACCAGTAGCAACGAATCTTTATAAATGGTTTTTTTAGCTGCCACTACTTTTACTTCATCAAAATAAATGGGTGCTTTGTGGTATTGATAAAAAGAAAAAACCAGTACACCAACAATCAATATTAAAAACTGCATGGGCACTTTTATCAGGCCATTCATTAGCAAACCAATCCTGCTTTCCTTTTCATTTTTGGATGTAAGGTAGCGGCCAACCTGGCTTTGATCTGTTCCAAAATAACTCAGCGCCAGAAAAAAGCCACCAATTACGCCGCTCCACATATTGTATTTGTCTTTCCAGTCAAAACCATTGGCGCCCATGCCACTGGTAATAATATTCATTTTGCCAACCTGCCCGGCACTTTTTAATGCCTCGGTAAATCCCATATTTGCAGGTAACAATTTTA
Source organism: Chitinophagales bacterium (assembly GCA_038234405.1). Classification (GTDB taxonomy): domain Bacteria; phylum Bacteroidota; class Bacteroidia; order Chitinophagales; family Chitinophagaceae; genus Ferruginibacter. The sequence goes on along the minus strand of JBBQTZ010000007.1, from coordinate 17,631 downwards.
CCACCATAAAGCCAGCTAAAAACATACCGGTAATGATAATAATAAGTTGTAATTGTTGTGTATAAGCCACTGCTTTGGCGCCGCCACTCATGGTATAAATAATGAGAAGGCCTCCCATTACAATATTGGTATAATAAATATTCCAGCCCAGTAACGAACTTAAAATGATGGAAGGAGCGTAAATGCTGATACCGGTGGATAAGCCACGGCTAATAAGAAATAAGGCCGATGTAAGACTCCTTGTTTTTACATCAAACCTGGTTTCTAAAAATTCATAAGCAGTATAAATTTTCAACTTTTTAAACACCGGTACAAAAAATATACTTATAACCACCATGGCAATGGGCAGTCCAAAATAATACTGCACAAACCGCATCCCATCTGTGTATGCCTGCCCGGGTGCACTCAAAAAAGTGATAGCACTAGCCTGTGTGCCCATTATACTTAATAGTACAATATACCATGGCATACTATTATTGCTCAGAAAATAGCCATCCAGATTTTTGGTATGCGTACTCTTGTATACACCGTAAAAAATTATACCGCAAAGTGTTGTGATTAATATGATCCAATCGGCAGTACTCATAAGTTGTAAATCCTTGTCCCATCTACCAAAGCAGGACTTGGTTTGTGTTGGTTATTGAATCTTTTTTAAATAATATGCCCGGTTCACTGAAAATAAATTGTTATCAAATAATAAAAAACTATCTGCAACAGTAGAAATCCAATAACGGCCATATACCATTTTTGCCAGTACAATTTACCCTCTTTTTTTGAAGTTGATTGCAGATTGCCGTTGGTAATACTTTCTTTTTTTGGTGGCATAAAACGTTTTTCTTACTGCTTTAATTTATTGGCTGGATTAGTATGTTTTTTTGATCCGGGCTTCATTTCTCTTAGCAACAAAATAAATATCCATCATCGTTCTGTAAATCTTTTTTGATCTTTTCCCAAACAATTTCTTACTGTCTGCATGTTGCCATTTTTCTAATTTATTCCCTGCTTTGTTTTCTTTACTTTCAGTTTCTTAAAACGCTCCCTCTTTTATTGGTGGAGCAATCAAATTGGCCAGCAACCTGAATGCACCTGGTACACCGGCAGGTAATTCTCTAAAAAAAACCAGCCCTGTATAAACAAATTTCCCTTTGCCATAGTTGGCAATAATTAAACTGCCATCATCTTCTTTTTCGCCGGGATCCTTCATGCTAAAAATGCGTTGGTAACTGCTGTCAATTTTTTCTGCATGGTAAATGCTGCGTTCCTGTATCCATCCTTCAAAATCTGTTGCTGTAATTTTATTGGGGTAGTTTACTGCCGGATGATTGGGTAACAGAAAATTTACTTTGGCCGTTTCATCTGTAACCCTTGTTCTATTTATATTGAAAGGGTAGGGTGCCATTTTAGCTTTTACCGGCCCTATCTGATTGCTGGTATTATATTGTACCAACAATACACCGCCATTTTTTACATAGCCCATAAGTGCATCATACACATTGCTCATCCAATCGTTGGTATTGTACGCCCTCACGCCGGTTATTACTGCATCAAATTGCTGCAGGTTGTTTTCTGTAACATCACTTTCTTTCAATTGTGTTACTTTGTAGCCCATTTGCTCTAATGCCTGCGGTACTTTATCGCCGGCACCGGCAATATAGCCTACTGATTTACCCACAGTTTTCAGGTCAATTTTCAGTACCGGAATTCTATCATAAAAATGATAATTAATATTGGGAATATGATCGTAATTAATTTTGTGCAGTGTATAAAATTGATCCTGATTAAATAGTTTAGCGGCTATCTTTCCGCCAAAAAACTCTTTCGAATTTTTAGCAACAGCATTGCTATTAATGGCAATATTTACCAATCTTTTTTCTCCTTTTGTTAAATGAACAATGGAGTCAAATACCTGTTTTTCCTCCCCATTTTGATAACTGAATTGTAAAGAATCATTGATAGCTGTATTTGCCTGCAGAGAAAAATGAATTGCCTTGTCGCTGCTCTTGTCTTCATTTTTAAATATCACCATTGATGGTCCACTATTGATGTACATGGGATAAATAAATTGAACCGGCTGATAAATTTCTCCTTTTACCGGATCGGTATATTTATACCGTATTGGCTTTTTAAATTTAAAATCTACTCCTGCTATGGTGGCTCCAAATAAAATACTTAAAGGTTCATTTTCTGCCTTCCCAATCTGTGTTTGATCGGTAATAACAAAACTGCCTTTGTCCATTCTGTTCTCCAGCCAGTAAGGTTGCGATACTTTTTGATCTTTTCGGGTAAATACAGCCTGTGTAAAGGTGATATTACTGTTCTTTTGCAAATTGTCAAATGCATGATAGGCATCAAAAATATTTACAGTTGCCTGTTCAATAGTTGCACCGAGACGATTGTTAATGGTAGTGGTAATTTTTAAGCTATCACCCAATACTGCATATTGGCTTGGGGCAGTTGCTTCCATAAATAAGCCACTGCAATACTCCAACAGTTTTTTAATATCGTTTTGCTTTTGTTCTTTCCAGTATTCATCTTTAACCTGATCAATTTTCTGATACAACCTTACCAACAGGGAAATGCTTTTATCTGGTGCAGTTGCCGAATAATTTTGAATAATAGAATCTACTGTGCTCTGTAGGTTGTTTATCTGTGTGTTGTTTATCTGTGTGTTGTTTATTTGAACATCGTTGTCTTTCTCAATGCGTTTCCAACTTATGTCCACTCCATCCATCAAATCATTTATCGGCTTATCACCTTTTATGGTTTCAAAATATTCTACCACGCTGCCTCTTTGTGCCGGTACACCAAAGCCCTGGCTTTTATGCTGACTCCTGCTTAGCGCTGCTATTTCACCATAACTTTTGCCTAGCAAGCTATTGTACATACCTACTTCTACTTTAAACTGATCTTCCCGCTGTGTACTGTTTCCGCCAAAATTGAAGGTATTCCAAAGCATACGCTTTGCCTGCCATACAGTTACACCCAACTTTAATTGCTCCGGAAATTTATTGGGGTCTGCTGCTGCATCATAAGCTTCTCTTGCAATAATGCCGGATGCGGAATGGTGCCCATGTCCGGCCCGGCTATCTTCCGGAAAACGGGCAATAATTACATCGGGTTTAAACTTGCGGATAACCCATACGGCATCACTCAAAATTTTATCATGATCCCAGGTGGCCAATGCTTCTTCCGGCGATTTACAATAACCAAAGTCGTACGCCCGGCTAAAAAACTGCTCGGCACCATCAATTCTTCTGGCAGCAAGTAGTTCCTGTGTTCGTATCAGGCCTAAGTCAATACCCTGTTCATCTCCTATTAAATTTTGTCCGCCATCGCCCCTCGTTAAACTTAAATAACCCGTACGGTATAATTTTTCATTGGCTAAATAAGCCAGCAGTCTGGTATTTTCATCATCCGGATGTGCAGCAATGTACAGCACAGATCCCAGTATTTGTAGCTTCTTTATCTGCAGCAAAATTTCTGAAGAGGTATAGGTTTTGGGCGTTTGTGCCGTACTGCTTAAAGAAACAGACAATAGCATAATAAGTAAAAAACAATAACGCATGAATAAAATTTAGTAAACAAAAATAAGGTTTTGAATATTGTATAAAATACCGTTTATAAAAACAACAAGCCCTCCTGAGTGGAAAGCTTGTTGTTTTTATAGTTTATTATTAATTGCTTACAGTTTAAAATTTGGGGCTTACACTTTTTTCTACTAGCCTTTTTATTGATTTACCAAAAAAACCGCATTGCTCAGCAGCAGCTTTCCACTTTCCCAGAAATTGCGAAATATTGGATTATCACATAAATATACAATGGTACCATACCCAAAGTTTTGCTCACCAATAAGCATGGCATCTTTTATTTTTTCTTTTATTTTACTGCCTACAAAACCAGCTACATAATTATCTTTTTTTATCACACCCACATTCCAGCCTTCTTTCAAAAATTCATATACATTTTCATCTTGTTTTAAAGTAAAATATTGCTCGCCCATGCCAAATGCAAGCGGATGTGTTACATCTAAATCTATTTTGTAAATAGCGCCGGCTATATAACTTTTAATGCCATCATGCTCGCTTTCTGCAAATTTTTTCAAGTCTTCATAACTAGGTTTTGCATCTTCTTTTTTATCCTTTTCCTCATCTGCCTTTTTCATTTTAATGCCCCATTCGCCATTCGCCATTTCTGCTACCGCATCATCAATGGCAATTATTTTGCCGCCCTGCCTTACCCAGTTTTTAAGATTGGTATTAGCATCTTTATCAGTTAAAAACTTATAACGGCCACCCGGTACAATCAATACATCAATATTTTTCCAGTTTACATTATCTACCCTGTCTGCATTAATTAATGTAATTGGGTAATTTAACTGCTGATCAAATAAGTGCCACACTTCGCCAGCGGCATTACTATTGGTGCCTTTGCCGCTAATCATTGCAACCCTTGGTTTTTTGATAAAATGTACTTTGCTACTGCCAAAATCAAAGCCCGTATCCATAAAGCCAGATTCTATTGTAGTTACTGGTACATTAAATTGTTTGGCAGCCATTTGCAAATCGCCTGTTTTATCTTCATTTCCCTTTTGTAATACTATAAGCGTTCCTTTAGCAAACTTGTTGTTTCCAATGCTAAAATCCCTTTCGGCATAGCGCATTTTAATGCCTGCATTTAAAAGGGCAGCCAGTAATTTGGCATCTTCAAAACTGTTGTATTTTAGTAAATAGCCATAGGCATTAATGGGCAGTGCAGCAGGTTGGCTAGCTGTTACAGTTTTGCCATCGGCTGGTAGTTTTTCTTTTACAGCGTACGTTTGTAATCCGTAGGCGTACGGCATTGCCCATGCGGTTATATCATAAGTTGCAGAATCTGCCAGCTTCGATTTTGGCTCAAACAACACCCTAACCAGCACACCTTTTGGCTGATAAGTGCTAATTACCAAACTATTGCCGGTAGTAAAACTTTCATCTTTTTGGGTAAAATAATTGTAGCCTTTTAATGCAGTGCCGCTACTGTAACTATATTGAATGCCGTTTACATCCAGTAATTTTTTAAGGCCATTTATCCGGCTGCTTTGTACATCTGTTACCACAAATGTTTTGTAGTCTCCTACACCATTGCTAATAGCATTATCAAAAAATTGTTTAAAGGCCGTCATTACCCTGTTATTGTTTTTGCTAATTATTTCCAGTGTACTAATGCTTGTGGTAAAGTGATGGGCAATCCTATCAGTCAATGTGAGTGTATCGCCATTGTCCATAAGTATGGTGGTGCTGCTGCTGCCACCGCCGCCTTGTTCAAACGTCATGCCTATACTGCCATTATACGTTGGGTAGGTATCGCCATAGGAAGGGTAAAATAAATCATACACTTCTTTAGTGTAATACAACCAGCCATTGGCATCAAAATATTTTGCATGGTTTTTACCAATCTCAACCTGAAAGCTACGCTGAAAGGGTGTTACAGCCTCATGGTATGGCTCTGCTGCCGGTGCAAAATAGTAGGGGTTATTGTAGCCCTGTTCATGGTAATCGCTGTGTACCTGTGGCATCCATTGGTTGTATTTTTTTATGCGCTGCTGGGTTTCTACCTGAGTTTGCCATGCCCAATCCCTGTTTAAATCAAAGTTGTAATGATTGGTTCTGCCGCCCGGCCATGGTTCATTATGTTCCCTTGCTTCCAGCCCAGGGTTTGCTATTTTACCCACCATTTGGGTTTGCCAGTTTACGTACCTGTCACGTCCATCAGGGTTAATGCAGGGGTCAATTATAACCACCGTATTTTTTAAATATTCTTTTGTGTTGGCATTGGCAGGGTTCAATATTTCGTACAGTACTTTCATAGCTGACTCGCTGCCGCTTGTTTCATTGCCATGTACATTATAGCTTAGCCAAACTATTGCCGGAGCATTTACATCACCGGGTTTATCGGTAAGTATTCCCGTAACCCTAAGGTTATTTTTTCTAATGTCTTCCAGCTTTGCAAAGTTTTCTGCACTTGCTATAAATGATAGCAGTAATGGTCTTCCTTCATTTGTTTCGCCATATTGCTCCACTTTATTTTGATTGGTAACAGTGGCTGCCACATAATTAAAATAATTTACAATTTTAAAATGAGGTGTGTATTTGCTGCCAAGTTTATAGCCTAAAAATTCATCCGGACTTTTAAGCATTTGTGCAGGTAAAACTTGTGCTGCCAACAGCACCAGGCAAAGGAGAAAGCGATTTTTTTTCATACTGATTGTTGAAGATTGTTGTTTTTAATTTAATTTTATTTAAAAGCTACAAGTTAAAGGATTCGCATTAAGTGTTGTTTAATATTGTATAAAAACTGCTCTCTTTTGTTTAATTTGAATGAAGATTATTGAAAGCCATAAAAACATTTTTTTTTGAGTCGGATTTTAAAGCACGATTTAGCTTGACAGGCAAATATGATTTTGATATTTCTTTCTTTAAGTTATACAAAGAAATACTCTTTCTATAACTGTATATATTTATTGAAATTTTGTCACACAATTCTTAGCCCCGGTTGGTGTTTCCCCAACCAAAATCGGGAGCAACCATTTAAAATAACCGCTTTTCAACCGTATATATTTATTGAAATTTTAGCTAATAAATTCATTCTTTAAAAAATCCGGTTTTAAATGAGTGTCTCTTAAAAATTGATTTTACTAAATGCCCTAACTTTACCGTCCACCTTTACATAAAGCCAACTAATGAAAAACAACCTGTTACCGCTTACTATTATCCTTGTTATTATTGCCTTGCAAAGTAAGGCACAAATTAATCCGTACAATTACCGCTTACAAAAAAATGTTGTAGCTACCAGGGGGGCCGTGGTTAGTGCCCATCCCTTAGCAAGCCAGGTAGGGTTACAAATTTTAAAAAAAGGTGGTAACGCTGTAGATGCTGCTATTGCTACCCAATTGGCATTGGCAGTAGTATATCCTGGCGCAGGCAATATTGGCGGGGGTGGTTTTTTACTGGGCCACTTAAGCAATGGTCAAAATATTGCTATCGATTACAGAGAAACAGCACCCGCAAAAGCAAGCAGGGATATGTACCTCGATAGTGCTGGCAATCCTCAATTAACCTTATCGCAGGATGGTCACCTGGCATCTGGCATACCCGGCACTGTAGCTGGTTTGTTTGCCAGTTTAAAATATGCCAAACTGCCCTTTAAAGTATTGATACAGCCTGCTATTGATTTGGCAGAAAAGGGATTTGTTTTAACCCCTGCCCAGGTTGATGACTTTAATGAATCTGCAAAAGAATTTTTGCAGCTTAATACTTCGGCTACTGCATTTGTTAAAAACGGAGGCTGGAAGATAGGCGATACCCTTATACAAAAGGATCTTGCCAATACCTTAAAACGCATTCGTGATAATGGCGCCAAAGGTTTTTACGAAGGTGCCACGGCTAAATTAATTGTAGCTGAAATGGCAAAAGGAAAAGGCATTATTTCTATAAATGATTTAAAAAATTACAAAGCAAAAGAAAGAAAAGCAATGGTATCTGATTACCACGGTTACAGTATTGTAGGTATGCCTTTACCAAGCAGCGGCGGTATTTTACTGCAGCAAATGTTAGGCATGATTGCTGATAAAAATATTGCTGCAATGAAGTTTCAAACCCTGGCAAGCGTGCAATTAATGATTGAAGCAGAGCGCAGGGCTTACGCAGACAGGGCCGAATTTTTAGGTGATGCTGATTTTGTAAAAGTGCCGGTTAAAACCCTTACAAGCGCTGCTTATCTTACAGAGCGGATGAAAGATTATGATGCTACCAAAGCTGGTACCAGCAAAGCAACTGTAGCCGGTGTTATTACCGAAAGTGAAGAAACTACCCACCTGAGTGTAATTGATGCAGCCGGTAATGCAGTAAGTGTAACCACCACCCTTAACGGGCATTTTGGTAGCCGTACCGTAGTAACAGGTGCCGGTTTTATTTTAAATAACGAGATGGACGATTTTAGCGTAAAACCTGGTGTGCCCAATATGTACGGCGCTGTGGGTAACGAAAAAAACGCTATCGCTCCGGGTAAACGCATGCTTAGCAGTATGACGCCAACCATTGTATTGAAAAATAAAAAGCCTTATCTCGTTGTTGGTACGCCGGGTGGTACCACTATCCCAACCAGTGTTTTTCAAAGTATAGTTAATGTAATTGATTTTGGTATGAGTGCAGAAGATGCAGTAAACAAACCTAAGTTTCACCACCAATGGCTGCCAGATATGGTGATGGTTGAAAAGGATTTTGATACTGCAACTGCTGCTGCATTGGAAGCCATGGGCTACAAACTTGTAAAGCGGGGCAGTATTGGCCGTACAGAATTGATTCAGGTAAAAAATGGTAAAATAATTGCTGTGGGCGATAAAAGGGGCGACGACACAGCGGTAGGGTATTGAGGTAAACCCAGCTACCTGATATATTTACTCCTATTAAAACAGCTTTTTGGAGATGCCAAAAAGCTTTTTCATATTTAACTATACAATTTTTAATAATGGACTCGATTGAAAGAATATTTCTTCCATCAGCAATCAAAAGGTTGCTTTATTACAAATCACTGGCAGATGAAACCTTTGCCCGGCTTAATGATGAAAAATTAAACTTTAAACCTGCGGAGGAAAGTAATAGCATCGCTATCATTATTCAGCATGTAAGCGGTAATATGCTAAGCCGTTGGACTGATTTTTTATCAACCGATGGAGAAAAAGAATGGAGGAAGAGAGATGATGAATTTGAAGTGCAACAGCTTACTAAAAATGAATTGATTGAAATATGGGAAAAAGGCTGGTCTTGTTGTATAGATGCTTTACAATCTTTAACTGAAGATGATTTATTAAAGCTCATCACCATTCGAAAAGAGCCGCTTACTGTTGTAGATGCCATAAACCGGCAACTAGCACACTATCCCTACCATGTGGGGCAAATAGTTTTTCTGGGTAAACTATTATTGAATTACAAATGGAAATCATTGTCTATTGACAAAAAAAGATAACAGCTTGTCTCATAATTGCTGCCTTGTTTTGGATCAGCAAGATTATATTGTTTGCTTTTCCAATTTTATTAATTGTTCAAATAGTAAGGTAGTAATGGGCCCTGCTTTTCCATCACCAATAATGATGTTGTCCACTTGATTAATGGGTAAAATTCTTTTGGTAGTACTTGTCATAAAAACCTCAGCGGCATTTTCAAATTCTATTATATCCAGCTCTCTTTCCTCTACTGTATAATTTTTATTTGCTAGTTTGAGTACTTTTTTTCGGGTAATGCCGTGTAATATATTAGTGGAAGGTGTTACAATTTTATTGTTGTAGGTTACCATAAAAATATTTGCTCTCGAAAGTTCTGTAACAATGCTGTCTTTATAATACAGCACATCAGAAGCCTGCTGTTCCTTTATTTTTTGTTGTAAATAAACGCCCATTAAATAATTGATAGACTTTATATGCGGTAGTTCCCGTTGGTGCTGCTGCGTTATAACTTTTACACCACTATCAAAAATAGCCTGGCTAATGGGTTGTATTTGTTGTTGGGTAATAACAAGGTTAGGGGCTGCATTTAGTGTGTACCCGTCTGTTGAACAACCTCCGGTTAATATAATTTTAATACCGTAATCCGGTACGTTGTTTTTATTAATTAACTCAAATATGATAGCTTTTAAAGCAGCTTTATCATGCGGCGGGTTTAACTGCAGGGATTTTGCCGAGTTAAAAAACCTATTGAGGTAATCATCTACAAATAGTGGTTTTAGATGTACAGTACGTAAAAAATCAAATACCCCGTAGCCCCGCTGTATAGATAAATCGGTTATTGGTAAAGCCACTTTTTCTACCTCTATAAATTGATGGTTAAAATATGCCAGCATACAATTATTCGTTTTGTTATGTATTGATTGCCAAGTATGTAATTGAAATAATTCTTAATCCTTACAATATCTAATAAAAGGTTAGCTAAAAATATTTCATCTCAAATTAGCATATCCGTTTTCAACAGCAAAATTTGGGTTTAATTAAGCGAAACCAAAACAGGGTTGTAGAATATTTATTTTATTGAGATAAAGTTTTTGAACAGGTAAGCTAAACGAAAGTTCAATATAAACGGTTGTTGCATATTATCTTTTTTTAAGTTTTTTTCGATAAATAAGCTGGTATAAGCTTAATAAATAATGATAATGCCACAGTTGTATATTTTTAGGCAGATAATTTTGCTCCTTTATTAATCAATACATACAATTTACATAAATAGCCATAAAAAGTATGTTGTGGTTGGGTGATTAACAATTAATGCTTATTTTTCCGCTTAATTCTTTATTTAAAACTAACTATCACTATGAGTTTATTCGTAAAAAAGTCACTTGACCAAATTATGGCACAAGCAGCCAACGATGATGGCAACGGATTAAAAAGAACCCTTGGCGCAGGTAACCTCGTTGCCTTGGGTATTGGAGCCATAATAGGTGCAGGTTTATTTGTACGAACTGCTGCTGCATCTGCCGAAGCTGCCGGCCCTGCTGTTACCCTTTCTTTTATAGTGGCTGCAATTGGTTGTGCGTTTGCAGGTTTGTGTTATGCAGAATTTGCCTCAATGATACCTATTGCAGGTAGTGCTTATGCATACTCTTATGTTACAATGGGCGAGTTAGTAGCCTGGATTATTGGCTGGGCACTTATAATGGAATATGCCCTTGGTGCTGCTACTGTTTCTATTGCCTGGAGCGAATATTTAAACAATTTGCTTGGAGGTGGCATACCCTATGAATGGTGCCACTCACCTTTTGAATCGCTGCACAAAGTTACCGGCGATGCCATAGCCCAAATTACTGCCATCTTGCCGGAGGCAGTAAAATCTGTTAAAAACGGCGTACTTATTTTAAGTGATGATCAGTTTAAATCGTTGCCGGAAAACCTGGCCGGTATGGTACAAGTTACAAGGGGTATGATTAATGCTCCCGCACTCATTATTCTATTCTTAATCACTTTGTTACTCATTAAAGGGTCGCAGGAATCTGCTTTTGTAAACATGATTATTGTATTTATAAAAGTGGCTATTGTGTTGTTATTTATTGGTTTTGGCTGGCAATTTATAAAACCAGAAAATCACACACCTTATTTAATACCCAAGGGAACTATCGGCCATGAAGGGTTTTTTAAATGGGGATGGGGTGGTGTATTAGGTGGTGCAGCTATTGTGTTTTTTGCCTTTATTGGTTTTGATGCTGTAAGTACTGCTGCACAGGAAGCTAAAAACCCTAAAAGAGATATGCCCATTGGTATATTAGGTTCGTTGGTAGTTTGTACTATTTTATATATTCTTTTTGGCCATGTACTTACGGGTGTGGCCAACTATACAGAATTTGCAACTGCTGGTAAAGAAGCCTCTGTAGCCTATGCTATTCAAACTTATATGAAGGGGTATGAGTGGCTTGGTACAAGCGTAACAGTAGCTATTCTTGCAGGATTTTCATCTGTAATTTTGGTGATGTTAATGGGCCAAAGCCGTATATTTTTTACCATGAGTAATGATGGCTTAATACCAAAGGCTTTTGGTGATTTGCATCCAAAATATAAAACGCCTTATAAAGCAAACTGGATATTATTTGTTTTTGTAGGTTTGTTTGCAGCCTTTATTCCGGGCAGTGTTGCTGGTGATCTTACAAGTTTTGGAACCCTGTTTGCCTTTGTTTTGGTTAGTATTGGTGTGTGGATATTGAGGGTAAAATCTCCCAATATGGAGCGGCCTTTCAGGGCGCCAATAGTGCCGGTTGTTTCTACATTAGGAGCCGTTATTTGTCTTGGAATGATTGTGGCTTTAGATCAGCAAACACTTAAAGTTGCCTTTGGCTGGATGGCCATTGGATTACTGGTGTATTTTGGCTATAGCCGCAAAAGAAGTAACCTAAATAATCCATCCGATATAATTCCAAAAGCATCTGATTTTGAAAAGCAATAATTTATAAACCTGTTTCAATTTTTAAAACCCCAACTTAGTTTGGGGTTTTATTTTGTAACCCATATTTTGCAGATGAATTCTTATTGAAGGGTTAAAAATAAATAAGAGAAAATGAGTTTAGGTTATTTTGATTGAAAATATAATTAACTATTTTGAGTCCATAACAAAATGTAAAAGTATTGTATTTGAAGTAGCTAAACACTGCAATAGAATTTTAACCATAAAACCTTTGTTTAACAATTGCCCCACTCATTTAACCACTTATATATTTTTTAGGGTTGCTTTATAGGCAAACCATTACTTTTGATATATGCAAAAAACGCTCAACATACTTATTAATTCTCTCCGGCTTACTTTGCAGGAGCTAAGGGTAAACAAGTTAAGAACGTCTCTGAGCCTTACTGGTGTTGCATTTGGCATTTTTTGTATTATTGGTGTGTTGGCAACGGTAAATAGCCTGGAGTATAATATACAAAATGAGGTAAAATCTCTTGGAAATAATACCATCTATATTGATAAATGGGAGTATAGCGGTGGCCCCGATAAACCTTTCTGGAAATTTATGGCCCGGCCTGCCATGCGGTATGATGAAATGAACCTGATAAAGCAACGTTCCCAATTATTAAAAGATATTTCTTTTTTAATGCGTGCCAATGGCAACCTTGGCTACAAAGATGATGTAATACAAAATGCATCGGTGTATGGTATTGTTGAATCACAGATGGTAATACAGCCCATTAGTTTTGCCGCCGGAAGGTATATTTCAACTGCAGAATTTACTGCCGGCAGCCCGGTAGGTTTAATTGGTTTTGATAATGCAGAAAAGCTCTATGGAACGGCCGAAAGGGCCATTGGTAAATATTTTGAAATAAAAGGTAAGCATGTTACCATTGTAGGAGTGATAAAAAAAGAAGGTAAAAATTTTATAGGTTGGGATTATGATAATTGTGTAATGTTACCCTACAAATTTTGCAAACAAATTGTAGATGAAAAAAGTAGTAATCCTGTGTTGGTGGCTACTGGTAGAGATGATGTTACTACCACCGCTCTTAATGACGAATTAGAAGGTATTATGCGGCAGATACGCAGGCTGGCACCACGACAAGAAGATAATTTTTCTCTCAATAGCGTAGAGGCATTTAGTAAAGCTATCACCAGTTTATTTAGTACAGTAAATATTGTTGGTGGTTTAATAGGCGTGATAAGTCTTATTGTTGGCATGTTTGGTATTGCCAACATTATGTTTGTAACGGTAAAAGAAAGAACAAGTATGATTGGGTTGAAGAAAGCCATCGGAGCCAAAAGAAGTAGCATTTTATTTGAGTTTTTATTAGAAGCAACTATTTTATGCCTGATGGGTGGTGCAATAGGGCTGTTCTTCGTTTATATTTTAACACTAATTTTATCCGGGCCACTAAATTTTCCGGTATATATATCTATTCCTTTGTTGATAAGTACAGTAATTATTTGCCTGGTAGTAGGTATATTAGCTGGTATTTTTCCAGCATCGAGGGCAGCAAAAATGGACGCCGTGGTTGCTATAAGGAGCAAGTAATTATTGTGGGCTTAGATGGTTTAGAAGGTTTAGAAGTTTAGATAGTTTAGTTGTTTAGATGGTTTAGATTGTTTAGTAGGTTTAGATTTTTACCTGCCTGATTATCTTGTAAAAGCCTCCACTGCTGCTTTACATTCATAAATGCTTTTCTTTGTGGTCAATTCGGTAAGATGTATGAATGATTCTTCGCAAAACAGTTCGCTTTCTTTCAATGATAATGATAAATTGATGCATCGAGTTTTCGGTGGTGATGCAGGAGCTGTAAATATCCTTGCTATTGAATCATCTTGCGACGATACCTCAGCGGCGGTTTGCAGAGATGGAGTTATATTATCTAACCAAATAGCCAGCCAATCTATACACGAAAAATATGGCGGTGTAGTGCCTGAGTTAGCTAGCAGGGCACATTTACAAAATATTGTACCTGTAGTAGATGCTGCCCTGCAATCTGCAGGTGTAACATTGCAACATATTGATGCTGTTGCCTTTACACAGGCACCGGGCTTAATTGGAGCCTTGCTGGTAGGGGCACAGTTTGCCAAATCGCTGGCACTTGCTTTAGATAAACCATTAATTGCGGTACACCACATGCAGGCTCATGTACTGGCTAATTTAATTGCAGATGATAAACCTTCTTTTCCTTTTTTATGCCTTACGGTAAGTGGTGGCCATACACAAATTGTGTTGTGTAATTCACCATCCAATATGGAAGTAATTGGCGAAACCATTGATGATGCAGCAGGAGAGGCCTTTGATAAAACTGCCAAATTATTGGGGCTTCCTTACCCCGGCGGCCCATTGATTGATAAATTTGCTGCCACAGGAAATCCCAACCGTTTTACCTTTACAGAGCCGCAAATACCGGGGCTTAATTTTAGTTTTAGCGGATTAAAAACATCCATCCTTTATTTTTTAAAAAATGCAGGTACCAGTAATGTATTTAAGGAATCTTTTGTAGTTTCTGATGAAGAAAGGTTGCATTTTATTGCAGAAAATTTGCCGGATATATGTGCCTCTATCCAGGCAAGAATAGTAAGTATTTTGTTGAACAAGTTAAAAAAAGCAGCGAAAGAAACTGGCATCAAAAACATTTGTATTGCAGGTGGTGTAAGTGCCAATAGTGGGTTGAGAAAAGCTATACAATCCACCGGGGAGCAATTGGGCTGGAAGACTTTTATTCCGGCTTTTGAATACTGTACAGATAATGCCGCCATGATTGCCATTACTGCTTATTACAAATACCTGAACAATGATTTTGCACCAATGACCATTACGCCATCGCCAAGATAAACGTTTAAATATTTGTAACTGTTTTACAATTGTTGTTGCTGTCTTAAACAGGTAAAAGAGTCATCTTACAAAATAGTAAGCCATCCAATAGCCATGCACAAATGGCAACTCATTTCTTATTACATATAATTAATTACAGCCTTGGCCAATACTTATTTTCAGTTTAAACAATTTACCATACAGCAGGGCACCTGTGCCATGAAAGTATGTACAGACGCCTGTTTATTTGGAGCATGGATGGCAGAATTAATTGGTGAGCAAAATACACCAGCACAAAATGTATTAGATATTGGCAGCGGTACCGGCTTGTTAAGTTTGATGATTGCACAAAAATCGGTTGCAAGTATTGATGCGGTAGAAATAGATAAGCAAGCCTTTTTGCAATCTGCAGAAAATATACAACAATCGCCCTATAGTAAAAGGGTTACAGTGATCAATACAGATATACTAGCTTTTCAATCTCCCAAAAAATATGATTGGGTTATTACTAATCCACCTTTTTTTGAGCATGATTTAAAATCTGAAAGTACCTCAAAAAATGCAGCTAAGCATGATACAACTTTGCAACTAAATCAATTGGTGCAGGTTGTAGCAAATTTTTTAAAAGAAGATGGTTTTTTTGCTGTGTTATTACCTTACCATCGTATGGAGTATTGTAAAAAAATTGCGCAGGAAAGGGCTTTTTTTGTTAGCCATCAGGTACTGGTTAAACAAACACCCAAACATCCCTATTTTAGATGCATGCTGCTATTTAGCAGAGAAAAAACACTAACTTTTACAATGGAAATTACCATTAAAAATGCAGCAAATAACTATACCCATGAGTTTGCCAGTTTGTTGCAGGATTATTATTTACACCTATAGCAATTTTTACTGTTCGCCATAAGATTTCATGTACGCAAAGTTTGCCGTTATTACTCCTTTGTTTACCATAATAGCCCGTTCTATAAGTGCACTATTACCCTTTACTAAATCATCCAGCACATATTTTATTAATTGTTCTCCAAAATATTGGCTTGCATCTCTCGGCAGCTCATTGGGTAAATTTCCTACTGCCATAATATCAATACTGCCGGGCAGGTAGGCTGTTGTTTTTTGCAGGGTACTTTTATCTACTCCATACACCGGGTTTTCA
Source organism: Chitinophagales bacterium (assembly GCA_038234405.1). Classification (GTDB taxonomy): domain Bacteria; phylum Bacteroidota; class Bacteroidia; order Chitinophagales; family Chitinophagaceae; genus Ferruginibacter. Next base: position 1,694 of record JBBQTZ010000007.1, on the reverse strand, counting down.
ATGGATTGGTCGCCAAGATTAATGGGCACAGAGCCATGCTCATCATCAGAAATATCTGCAATAGTTTGTATAAAAAAAGACTCATCCACATCGCTGCTTTCAAAAAGCCGTGGTACATTTTCCGTCCAGTATACCCCATTCATTAAAATATCAGTACATTTTGTATAAGGAAGAAAGCGACTTCTGTATTGCCCGGGATACTGATGAAAATGCTCCCTTTTATACGTTTTTAATTCTTTATGTGTAAATAAATCAGCACCTTTTAGCTGCACATACACTGGGTAAGAAAATGTACGTTCCAGGTATTCATCCGGCTCCACTTCTGTAATGCCCATTAGGTTCATTACTTCCAAAACCCCATGCGCTACCCGTCCGCTGCCGGTAATAGCTACTTTTATATTGGGTACCTTCAACCCAAAATAAGTGTGTATCAGGTGCCGGTAATCTTTACTTGAATATACACTGTTTAATGTAAAACTGCCTGTTCGGTTACCATAAGCCATCATGCCATTGTGGGCGCCTACAATGCCCGCAAAAAAGCCAAAGCCGAGTACCCTTTGCCCATCTTCATGCACAAGGCACTCGTAATCTAATAAAGTAATTTTCTTTTGTAGAATAGCTTTAAACAGCTTTTGATTATGCGCCTGTAATTTTTTTGTGTGTGAGAAAAATAAATACATTTTATCTGGCACAAGCATATTGATCGGCACTTCTTTAATGCCCAAAAAAATGTCGGCATCGCTTATATCTTCCCTAACTTCTACACCTGCCCTTATATATTCCTGGTCTGTAAAACACCTGGCACCGGAGTGTTGCGCCACTACTTTTATTGCAGAAAAATTTTTGTGCAGCCATTTGCATTGGGCGGGTGTTAAAGCCACCCTGTTATCGGCGGGTATTTTACCTTCACGTAGTAAACCTATTTGTAGCATCAATCAAGTATTAATGTTGGCAAGTTATTATTAATTTGGAATTTGATATTTGAAAGTTCAATTTTGGTTATGAATTATTATGAATTATTTGACATTCCAATTTCTATATTGGTAGATAGGGCAGTGCTTTCTAAGCGGTTTTTTGAGCTGCAAAAGAGTTTTCACCCGGATTATTTTACATTAACAGATGAAGCAGAACAGGAAGCCGCACTTGAAAAGTCTGCCATACTCAATAAAGCCTATAAAATATTTAAAGAGCAGGACGAAACCATAAAATACCTGCTTCAGTTAAAAGGATTGTTGAAAGAGGAAGAAAAATATCCTTTACCAGCAGCTTTTTTGATGGAGGTTATGGAGCTAAACGAAAATCTTACAGCGGGTTCAATAGCCGAAATTGCAATACTCGAAAAGGATATTTACGCACCGGTTGCACAAATTATCAGTAACTACAAGGATGAAATTATCAGCGAAACAGATCTGTTACAGTTAAAAGAATATTATTTTAAGAAAAAATACTTGCAACGTATTTTGGACAGGATAGATGGATAATGTAATATTGCAACCCACTGATAAAGTTTGGTGGTTTAAATACAAAAATAGCTAAAAGCCCATGTGGCGGAATTGGTAGACGCAGCAGACTCAAAATCTGCCATTCGCAAGGGTGTGAAGGTTCGATTCCTTTCGTGGGCACTTTTTACAAAGGCTGAAATTCAATACTATATTGAGTTTCAGTCTTTTTTATTTTAAGAACTACATTTCTAA